>JBBQXR010000076.1:0-11039 GCA_038209455.1 Acidimicrobiia bacterium | reverse complement strand
ACCAGCGCGCAGCGGGGCGAGACGGTCGACCTCTATGCATCCACCGTTGCGCCGACCTTCACGATCGAGGCGTACCGCATGGGCTGGTACCAGGGGCTCGGCGCGCGGTTGGTGTGGACCTCACCTTCGGTCGACGGTGCGGTCCAGGCCGGTGCCACCCGCATCGCCGCGACCGACACCTACGAGGCGAGGTGGAAGAAGACCACGTCGATCACCATCGACGAATCCTGGCCGGTCGGGTCGTACCTGTTGAAGCTCGTCGGTTCGACCGGCATCCAGCGCTGGGTGCCGTTGACAGTGCGCGACGACGCGAGCACCGCGGCCTACGTGATCGTCAACGCAGTGAGCAGCTGGCAGGCCTACAACCGGTGGGGTGGTTGCTCGCTCTACGACTGTCACGCCGGTGGTCAGGGCGACCGGTCGAAGATGGTGTCGTTCGACCGTCCGTACAGCGCGGAGGCCGAAGGGTCCGGCGACTTCGTGGGTAACGAGTTGCCCCTCATCATGCGAGCCGAGGAACGCGCGCTCGACGTCACCTACATGACGAGCATCGATCTTCACGAGCGTTCTGCGCTCCTCACCCAACACAAGGCCGTGATCTCGCTCGGTCACGACGAGTACTGGTCCAAGGCGATGTTCGACGGTGCCGAGGGCGCGCGCAATGCCGGCGTGAACCTCGCGTTCCTCGGCGCCAACGCGGTCTACCGGCAGGTGCGGTTCGAGACATCGGATCTCGGAGCCGACCGGCACATGGTGAACTACCGCTCCACCGCCGACCCGATCCGCGCGACGGATCCCTCGCAGACCACCGTGAGCTTCCGGGACTCGCCGGTGAACCGTCCCGAGGCCCAACTCATCGGTCAGGAGTACCAGTGCAACCCGGTGCGTGCCGACCTCGTGGTCTCGGAGGCGGCGTCGTGGATCTGGGCCGGGACCGACATGACCGACGGTGGCCACCTCGAGATCGTCGTCGGCTCCGAGTACGACCAGTACCTCCACGGGCAGGGCGGTCCGGACAACGTCGAGATCGTGGCGCACTCGCCGGTCGTCTGTCACGGTCGGGCGGGCTTCTCCGACGTCACGTATTACACCGCGCCGAGCGGAGCCGGCGTGTTCGCGACCGGTACGAACTATTGGGTGAGCAAGCTCAACCCGCCGGAGTTCCCCGATTCGCCGTACAACCCGAAGATCGTCACCGCCACCATGAACGTGCTGCTCGCCTTCGGCGAGGGTCCCGCCGGCGTTGCGCATCCATCGGTGCCGAACTGGCGCGGCCTCCCCGGCACCGGCGGTTGACGCGCGACCACGAGTCAGGCGGGGACGACCTCGACCGGGATCCCGTTGACCGCGGCGTTGTTCGAGAGTGGGTCGAAGAGGTCGACGGGTGCAAGCAGGTTGTTGTTCACACCCGCGTGTTCGCGTGCGACCGCCATCCGGGTACCCGCCTTGTCGTGACCCCAGCCGTGGGGGAGCGACACGACACCCGGCATCATCTCGTCGCTGACCTCGACGGCGATCTCCACCGTGCCGGCCTCGGAACTGACGCGCGCGAGCGTGCCGTCGGCGACGCCGGCCGCGGTCGCGTCGTCCGGGTGCATCAGCAGCGTGCAGCGGTCCTTGCCCTTCATGAGGATGGTGACGTTGTGCATCCACGAGTTGTTCGAGCGCAGGTGACGGCGTGATGTGAGGAGCAGCCCGTCGGTCGACCGGGCGACGCGATCAGCGAGTCTGGGCACGTCGGCGATCACCACGGCCGGCGCCAGGTCGATGCGACCGTTCGGTGTGGCGATGATCTCGCGGATGCGCGGCACCATCGGGCCCTGGTCGATGCCGTGCTCGGCCGCGCGGAAGGACTCGAGCGTCAGGCCGTCGGGGACCTCGCCGTACCGGTCGCCCCACGGGCCCGTGCGGATCTGGAGGTCGAGCAGGCGCAGCGGACCGCGGCCCGGCGAACCCGCCGTCGCGACCGCGGGATCGACACCCTTCGCCTCGGCGAGGGCCCCGAAGAATCCGTCGTCGAAGGCGTCGACGTCGATGTCGGCATCACGGATGCCCGCGCACATCGCACCGAGTCGCGTGAGGATCTCCCATTCGTGCGGGCGGTCGCCGGCGTCGAAGATCGCGTCGGTGAAACGTGCCGTGCTCCGCACCTGCCACATCGGGATGAGGTCGTCGAAATGGGGTTGCTCGAGCGCCGAGAGTCCCGGCAGCAGCACGTGCGCGTGACGCGTCGTCTCGTTCAGGGCGTTGTCGAGACTGATCATGCACTCGAGATCGTCGAGGGCTGAGTCGAGCCGGCCGGCGCCAGGCGCGCTGATCACCGGGTTACCCGCAATGGTGACCAACGCCCGGATCTGGCCCGGTCCCGGCGTGTCGATCTCCTCGGCCATGCACGACACCGGCACCTGGCCGAGTACCTCGGG
The DNA here is from genome assembly GCA_038209455.1 of Acidimicrobiia bacterium. GTDB lineage: Bacteria > Actinomycetota > Acidimicrobiia > IMCC26256 > JAENVU01 > JAENVU01. The sequence goes on along the minus strand of JBBQXR010000076.1, from coordinate 8,616 downwards.
GATGCCGCGGACGCGTGACTTCCACCGACCCAGCTCGACGCCGTCGGCGAAGTCGGGAAGCGGCAGCGAGTTGACGCCCCACGCGATCGGCTTGCCGAACATGATGCCGCCGGGACGGTCGAAGTTGCCGGTGAGGATGTTCACCACGTCGACGAGCCACGAGGTGAGCGTGCCGAACTCCTGGTTGCAGGTGCCGATGCGGCCGTAGAGGGCGCCGCTCGGTGCAGCCGCGTATTCGTGGGTGATCCGCCGGATGGTCGCTGCCGGGACGCGACACGTGGCCTCCACCGACTCAGGCGTGAACTCGGCCGCGACCGTGCGTACCGCGTCGATGCCGTCGACGAGATCGGCGACGTCACCAAGGTCGACGAGACCGTCGGCGAACAGGACGTTGACCATGGCGAGCAGGAACGCGGCGTCGGTCCCCGGCAGGATCGGTACCCACTCGTCGGCCCGGTCGGCGGTGCCGGTGCGGCGGGGATCGATCACGACCACTTTGCCGCCGCGCGCCCGGATGCCATCGAGTTCACCGAGGATGTCGGCGCACGCGAGCAGGCTGCCCTGGGCTGCCTGCGGGTTCCCGCCCATCACGATCCAGTAGTCGGTGCGCGGCACGTCGGGGGTCGGGATCGACCACATCCCGCCGTACATGAGCATGCTCGTGAGGTTCTTCGGCCACTGGTCGACGGTGCCCGCGGAGTACACGACGGGGAGCGCGGCCAGCCCGATGAAGAGGCCCACGTAACGCCCGAGCGAGAAGTTGTGGGCGGTCGGGTTCCCGATGTAACAGGAGATCGATTCCTTGCCGTGACGTTCGATCACCCCAGCGAGGAGTTCGTCGCAACACGCGAACGCGGCTTCCCACGTGACCTCCTCCCACTGGTCGCCGGTGCGCACCATGGGTACTCGGATGCGGTCGGGGTCGTGGTGGAGGTGGCCGAGCGCGGTGCCCTTCGGGCAGAGGTAACCCTTCGACCACACGTCGTCCCGGTCGCCCCGGATGCGCGTGACCCGTCCGTCGGTGACTCGCACCTCGAGGCCGCACATCGCCTCGCAGAGCGGGCAGGTACGGAAGTGGTCGGTGACGGTTTCGCTCACGGCGCGCACGGTACTCCCGCACCCGCAGTGATGCGTTGGCCCGTAGAGTGCGACGATGACCTTGCAGTTTCTCGATGCTGAACACGGTGCACGTGACGTCGACGGGAGGGCGGACGGCAACCGCGTCCTGCTGGACGCGGTGTCGGTGGCAGCCCTCACCGGCTGGGTACTCAAGCCCGAAGGCCTCTGCCAGGACGACGTGTGCATCCCGGTGCGCGACCCCGAACTGACCGTCGACGGTGCGCTCGACGCGGCCCGACTCGCCGCCGCGCTCGGTCGGCCGGCGGTGGTCGACGCCGCCGCCGGTGTCGTCGCCCTGGGCGAACGCTCGTCCGAACGGCGGGGTCCCATCGCCGCGGGCATCGCGTCGGACTTCACGCTCCCGCGCGTCGAGGGCGGAGCGTTCACGTTCTCTTCGATCGGTCGCACCAAGAAGCTGCTGCTCGCCTGGGCGAGTTGGTGAGGCTGTCGCTACGACCTGCCGGTCTGGCAGCGTCTCAGTGAAGAACTCGGTCCGCAGGGGCTCACCATCGTGGGCGTCGCGTTCGACGACAGCGTTCCGATCGCGCAGGAGTGGATCGACGCATCCGACCCGCGTCCCACGTTCCCGATGCTGCTCGATCGCGAGCACCTGCTCAGTGAGCTCTACGGGATCTACAACGTGCCGACCGTGATCTGGATCGACGAGCACGACCGGATCGCCCGCTCGCCGGTGATCGCGCCGGGGGACGACATGTTCCGTGACTTCACCAACATCGACTCGGCGGTGCATCACGACCAACTGCGGGCCTGGGTCGCCACGGGTGCGATCCCGCCGCCCATCGGCCGCGAGCAGGTGATGCTGCCGACCGACGACGAGCAACTGGCGCGCCTCGAACGGCGCGTGGGTGCCTTCCTCGTTCGCAACGGTGACGACGCGGCGGCCGAGCCACACTTCGCACGCGCCGCCGAACTCGCGCCGATGGACTGGACGATCCGTCGGGGCACCCTCCCGCTTCGTGGCGACGATCCCTTCGGCACCACGTTCTTCGAGTTCATGGGGGAGTGGTCAGCCGCCGGACAACCGGGTTACGGCTCCGCCGATCCCGACGCGCCGAGCTGACGTGGCCGCGCCCGTGGCCGAGGTCGTGCGTCTGATCCTGGTGCGTCACGGCAAGCCCGACGGCACGTGGGGGAACGACCCCGACCCGGGCCTCGACGCCCGCGGGCACGAACAGGCGGCTGCGATGGCAGAGGCACTGGCTTCGCTCGGCCCGTTGCCGATCATGGTGTCGCCGTTGCGGCGGACGCTCGAGACGGCGGCTCCGTTGGCGACTCGATGGGCAACGGAGCCGATGATCGACGCCGGCGTGGGCGAACTCGCGGCGCCGCCGGATCCGGCGCCTGACCACGCCACCTGGCTCCACACCCTCATGACCGGTCGGGGGGTCGATGCGGCCGAGGTGATGGTGCCTTTCCGCGAGCGCGTGCTGCGCGCGATTCGGGCAATCACGACCGACACCGTCGTCGTGACCCATTTCCTCGCGATCAACGCGGTGGTCGGCGCGGCGATGGACGACGACCGGGTGACGATCTTTGCCCCCGGCCACTGTTCTCGCACGGTGATCGAGTCGTCCGCGCACGGGTTCCGCGTGGTCGAACTCGGCGAGTCAGCCGGGGGGACGCCCCGCGTCTGACTCGCCGAGTGGACCCGGCAACCCGGCTCAGGAGTCCGTCACGTCGGTCGGGCGCGGTGATACGGTCCGCGCTCACCGCTCGTCACGACCCAAGGGGATGCGCGCATGTTCGCCGCTGCACTCGAAATCTTCTCGAAGTCCGGGTTCGCCTTCCGGTCCCGATGGGGTCACGTCGTCGTCGGTATCACCTGGATCGGCCTGCTGTACTACTTCAACTTCGTGCAGGTGCCGGCGTTCGGAGAGATGGAAGCCGCGGCCCGGAACAACGCAATCGACAAACTCGCCAGTCGGGCCCTCTGGTGGTTCCGTTGGGCCGCGGTCGCCACCGTGGTCACGGGAATCCTGATCTTGGGATTCCAGGAGAACCTCAACGACATGGGCTACTTCAAGACTCGTGCCGGCATCGCCATCGCCACCGGGATCCTGTTCGGGCTCACGATGTTCGTCAACGTGTGGGGCATCATCTGGCGTAACCAGAAGACGGTGATCGCCAACGCCCGCAACGTGCAGGCCGGCGGTGAAGCCGATCCCGCTGCAGCCCCCGCGGGGCGTGTCGCGCTATTGGCGTCCCGCCAGAACACGATCTTCTCTTTGCCGCTCCTGATCTTCATGGTCGGCACCGCACACTTCCCGTACAACAAGCACCTTCTCGACCCGAGCGGCAGCAAGCGCGGGATCTACTGGGCGGTGACCGGCGTCGTTTGGCTCCTTTTCGAGCTCAACGCACTCGGCAAACTCGGTGGCACGGCACCCGGCGGTACCCGGGCGATCTACGACACCCACAAGAACGCGATCATCACCGGCCTCTGCTATTCGGTGTTCTCGATCCTCGTGTTCGCGTTCCTCCTCACCGCCTGACCCGAACCACTCGGTTCCAGACCGGCCGGACTCCACGTTGAGTTCGCGTCCGGCAAAGATCCAGTCAACTCGCCGGCTGTGCCAGTGCGGAGTGCGATTGCGTCGTTAGCGTCCCAAGCTTGCGAGCTGCCGTCGACGAACCTCCGGTGACCACCGACGCCGATCGAGCGCCGGTCCTCGCCGATCCCGGCCGTCGGTCGCGGGCGGTCACCCGGGCTCAGGCCGATCGCCGCCGCCGGCGCCGGAACCTCCGACGGGGTGCCCTCGTCGTGGTCCTGGTCATGATGCTCACCGTCGGGTGGTCGCTGGGTCACGCGCTCACGCGCCCGGGTCATGATCCGATCGGTACCAAGTTCGTCGAATGGGTGCGCGACCACGGCGGCAGCAGCGCGGTCGACCAGATCGAGTCGTGGTGGTACCGCGGTCACCAGCCACCGAAGGGCGGGACGCCGAAAGGCGGCATCCCCAAGGTTGCCGCACCGGTCGCCGCGTCGAAGCGATCCGCGCCCGTCACGGTCCCGGCGACCGCGCCTGCCGTGCCGGACTCGGTGATCCCCTTCGTGGCCAACCCGCTTCCGGGTGAGGGGGTCTGGCAGCCCACGGGGAAGCTGGTCGCCGGCGTGCCGGCGGTGTACCAGACGTTCCTGCGCCCGGATGCGGTCCACACGAGTCTGCTGGCGGGCATCGTGCGGCTCGACCAGCGGCACCTCCGCACCGCGCTCTACAACGGCCTCGATGTCCCGGGCAACGGTCCGTGGCACAACGGACCGGCGATCGCGCCGGCGGACGACGCGAATCTGGTCGCGGCCTTCAACGGCGGCTTCCGACTCGACGCATCTCGCGGCGGCTATTTCACCGAGGGCCGCACCGTCCGTCCCCTGGTCGACGGCCGCGCCAGCGTCGTCATCCACGCCGACGGCACCGCGACCGTCGGTGCGTGGAACCGAGACTCGACCATGAACCCCGAGGTGTCGTCCGTCCTCCAGAACCTCGATCTGATCGTCGACGGTGGCCACGCGGTTCCCGGCTTGCTCGCGAACGACAACTCGCGCTGGGGCGCGACCCTCGGGGGTGCGGTGTTCGTGTGGCGGTCCGGGGTGGGCGTCGACTCGGCCGGCAATCTGATCTACGTCGCCGGTCAGCTCGACATCGTGAGCCTCGCGAATGTCCTCGCCCGCGCCGGAGCCGTACGCGCGATGGAACTCGACATCAACAGCGAGTGGGTGAGTGCGTACGTGTACCAGGGAACGACACCGGCGGATATCCAAGGCGTGAAACTCCTGGGCTCGATCCAGCGGCCGGCGAACCGTTACCTCCAATCCGGCACGCGCGACTTCTTTGCGCTGTTCGCCCGATGACGGGCGTCCCATGAGCGCGGACGCCCGTCGCACCGTGATCCGTCGGCGCCGGGTCGCGGTCGGACTCGCGCTCCTCACGATCGCCGCGGTGGTCGGGTACGTCGTGATCGCGTCCGGCGACAGTGCACCGGCGCCGGCCGGTGTCGCCGCGACCGGATCGACGCATCGAGCGGCCACGCTTCGGCGCCGCCGACACCGCCAACCCCCGGTAGCGGTGTACGCCGCGACGCAGACCGTCGACCCTGCCGTCGCCGGTGATCTGAATCGGGTGTACGTCCCGAGCGGGCTCGCCGACATGGTCACCGTGATCGACCCGGCCACCAAGCAGATCGTGTCGTCGTTCTCGACTGGTCGGGGGAGCACGCCCCAACATGTCGTGCCCTCGTTCGACCGTCGGTCGCTCTGGGTCCTGCTCAACAAGAGCGACCAGGTGATGCGGATCGACGCGCACACCGGCGCGGTCGGCGCGCCGATCCCCGTCAACGATCCGTACAACATGTACTTCACGCGCGACGGTCGGTCCGCGATCATCGTCGCCGAGTTGCACGCCCGACTCGATTTTCGCGATCCCCAGACGATGGCGCCGCAGGAGAGTCTGGCGATCCCCGGCTGTCGAGGCCTGAACCACGCCGACTTCTCGGCGGACTTCCGTTCGCTGTTCGTGACCTGTGAGTTCGCCGGGACGATCGCCAAGATCGATGTGCCGTCGCGCCGGGTCGTCGGCATGCTGAGCCTGCGAACGCCGAAGGGCCAGACGGCCACACCGACCGAGATGCCCGACCACTCGATGGCGACCTCGATGCCCCAGGACATCCGACTGAGCCCGAACGGCCAGGAGCTCTACGTCGCCGACATGTTGCTCGGTGGTGTGCACGTCATCGACGGGTCCCATCTGCGTGAGATCGGGTTCATCCCGACCGGGGTCGGTGCGCACAGCGTGACGCCGAGCCACGACGGGCGTCTGCTGTACGTCGCGAATCGGGGATCGGCGTCGACCCACGCCGGCCCCCATGGGCCGGGCAGCATCAGCGTCGTGGACGCGGCGACGGATCGCGTGACCACGACCTGGTCGATACCGAACGGTGGGAGCCCCGACATGGGCAATCTCACTGCGGACGGTCGCGAGCTCTGGCTCTCCGGACGGTTCGACAGCGAGGTCTACGTCTTCGACACCACCACCGGCGTCCTGGCCGCACGGATCCCGGTACCGCGCGGTCCGCACGGGCTCGCGGTGTGGCCGCTCGGCGGTCGCTTCTCGTTGGGCCACACCGGCAACATGCGCTGAACGCAGGCTGTGAACGCGCGCCGGATTGCCGTCGCTTGACCGCGTCGGGTGCGGCGGATGACCTCGACCTTCCTACGGTCATGGCGTGACCGTTTTCGAGATCTCCCCGACTGCCATGGCGCCGGACTCGGCACGCGCCGACCTCGGCGTTCCGCCCCACCCGACGCTCGTCACCCGCCTCCGCCGGTGCGCAACCGTTTCCGTGATCACCACACTGCTGAGTCTCCTGAGCCTGGTAATCCTCACCGTCGTCTTCAACGTCCCGGCGATGCTCGCGAATGTGACCACGACCGCGTTGGCGACGGTGCCCTCGTACCACCTGAACCGACGGTGGACCTGGCAGCGCCGCGACGCCAGCGACCCGTGGCGCGAGATCGCACCGTTCTGGGCGATGTCGTTCGCAGGGCTCGGGTTGTCGACGGTCACGGTGGGCATCGCCGATCGGTGGGCATCGTCCATGGGTCTCGCGCCCGCGCTCCACACCGGCGCGATCCTGGTGGGGCACCTCGGTGGCTTCGGACTGCTGTGGATCGTGCAGTTCGTGGTGCTCGACCGGGTGCTGTTCGCCTGTGCGGAGGGAACCCGCGCGGTCGTCGATCCGGCCTAGACCCCGATGAGGTCGGCCACGGCCTGGCGGTGGTGGTCGCCGGTGCCGAAGAGCAACGCATCCGACTCGAGGCGACGCACGTAGAGGTGCACGTCGGATTCCCAGGTGTAACCGATGCCACCGTGGACCTGGATCGCCTCTTTCGCGATCCGCTCGACCGCATCGCCGGCCGCGCTCTTCGCCATCGCGGTCGCCAGGGCACGGCGGTCGTCGTCGTCCGCGATCGTCAGCGCCGCGAAGTAACTCAGTGAACGGGCCCGCTCCAACAAGATGAGCATGTCCGCGAACTTGTGCTTGATCGCCTGGAACGAGCCGACCGGCACGCCGAACTGCTCGCGCTGTTTCACGTAGTCGAGCGAGACGTCGAAGACCTGCTGGGCGGCACCGACGGCGTCGAGCGCGATGGCGACCGTGGCGGTCTCGAGTGCACGCCGGATCGAAGCCGCGGTCGCCGGTCCGGGCGTCCCCAAGACGTGATCCGGTGCCACCGCCACACCGTCACAGGCGACGGTGGCCAGGACGCGGCTGGGGTCCACTGCGTCGATGGGCTCCACGCGCGCGGCCGCGACCGGGACGACGAAGGCACCGACGCCGTCGTCGTCGGTGGTGCCCGGTGCGCGGGCGATCACGATCATCAGTCCGTGGGCGGTCGGTTCGAACACGAGGTGCTGGGTGCCGTCGATGCGGTACCCGTCGTCGGTCGGCGTCGCAACCGCGGTCGTGAATGCCGGGTCGGTGACCCCCGTGGCCCCGGTGATGGCCAACGTGCCGGACGTGGATCCGTCGGCAACCGGGGCGAGGAACGTGTCGACCTGGGCGTCGGTGCCGAGTTCGAGGACGAGCGGGACGAACTGGCTGAGGGTGGCGAACAGTGGACCCGGGGTCAGTGCACGTCCGAGTTCTTCGGCGACGAGCGCCAACTCGATCGGACCGAGACCCAACCCGCCGGCGCGTTCGGGCGTGGTCAAGGCCGCCCAGCCGAGTTCGGTCATTGCGTGATGTAGCGGCGCGGTGTCGGCGTCGATGCCGTGGACGCGCGCCTCGACGACTTCGCGGACGGCACCGATCGGGCACTCGGCGGTGAGGAATCCCCGCACCGCGTCGCGCAGCTCTTCTTGGTCGGAGGTGAAGTCCAGTTCCATCGGCGCGGACCCTATCCCGGGGGCGCGGTGGGTTCAGACGTCTCGCCGACGGTCGTGGCCAGGGCGCGGCGGTCGATCTTCTCCGCCGGGGTCAGGGGGAGTGCGTCGACGATGCGGAGGTCTTCGGGCAGCTTGTGGCGACCGAGTCGGTCGGCCGCGAAGTCGCGCAGCGCACCCAGGGTCGGTGCGATGTGGTCGGGATATGGGACGACCACAGCAACGCCGATCTCACCCATGACCGGATCGACGCGCGGCACGACCGCAACCGCGGCGACATCAGGATGGGTGGACAGCACCGCCTCCACCTCCACCGGGTACACGTTGTAGCCACCGCGGACGTACATCTCCTTGCTCCGCCCGACGAGGCGCAGTCGACCCTGCTCGTCGACCCATCCGAGGTCGCCGGTACGGACGTGTCCGCTCGGGGTGAATGCACCTCGGGTGCCCTCGGGGTCATTCCAGTATCCAGCCATCACCGCGGGGGAGCGGAGGCACACGTGACCGACGTCGCCGGCGGCGACCGGATGATCGCCGGCGTCGAGCACGGCGAGATCCACCGACGGGTGCGGGCGGCCGACGCTCACGACGGCAT
>JBBQXR010000075.1:0-11100 GCA_038209455.1 Acidimicrobiia bacterium | reverse complement strand
GTACGCCAGCGCGATCGCCGACTTGCCCGAAGCAGTGGGGCCCACGAGCGCGAGGTGCACGGGGGCTTCGGAGACCGGCGCGGTTCAGCCCGCCGACACCGGGATGCGGGTCCGCGCCGGACGCGGGAGCGAGAGGAGCGCTCCCATCTCACCGCGCAGCCAATGCGGCGCGGCCTTGGTGATCGTCACCTCGACCGTCGCCCCCACCGGTACGTCCCCGGCGAAGTGCACCAACTTGTTCTGGCGGGTCCGGCCGCTCATCACCGACGGATCCTTCTTCGACGGGCCTTCGACCAACGCGGCTTCGGTCCGGCCGACGCGAGCCAGGTGCTTGGCGTACCCGTGGCGCTCCACGACCTCGGTCAGGCGATCCATGCGGTCGCGAGCGACGGCCTCGGGGACGAAGTCGTCCACCATCTCCGCCGCCGCGGTGCCCGGCCGCGGGGAGAACACGAAGATGTAGGCCGCGTCGTACTGCGCCTGCTCGGCCAGGGCCATCGTCGCGAGGAAGTCGGCTTCGGTCTCACCGGGAAAGCCCACGATGATGTCGCTCGTGACCGCGAGGTCGGGGAACGCATCACGGGCCATCGCCAACTTCTCGAGGTAGCGCGCGGCGGTGTAGCCCCGCCGCATCCGGCTCAGCGTGCGGTCACTCCCCGACTGGACCGGGAGATGGAGGTGCTCACACACGCTGGCGCATTCGGCCATCGCCGCGACCGTCTCCGGGCGCAGGTCTTTCGGGTGCGGTGAGGTGAACCGGATCCGGTCGATGCCCTCGACTGCGTCCACCGCGCGCAGCAGGTCGCCGAACTGCGGACTCCACTGGCCGGCGCCGAGGTCACGGCCGTAGGAATTGACGTTCTGACCGAGCAGGGTGATCTCGGACACGCCGTCGCGTGCGAGTTCGCCGACCTCGTGGACGATGTCGCCCATCCGCCGGCTGACCTCGGCACCGCGCACCGACGGCACGATGCAGAACGCACAGTTGTTATCGCACCCGATCTGGATCGTGAGCCAGGCGCTGTGGTCGGCTTCGCGTTGAGCGGGCAGGGCCGACGGGTACGCCTCGTGCTCCTCGAGGATCTCCACCACCGATTCGCCGCGTCGGGCGGACTCGGCGAGCAGGGCCGGCGCGTGGGCGAGGTTGTGGGTCCCGAAGACGACGTCGACGTGGCCGGCCCGTTCGACGATCAGGTCCCGGTCCTTCTGGGCCAGGCAGCCCCCGACCGCGATCTGGAGGTCGGGCCGACGGTCTTTCAGCGCCTTGAGGTGTCCGAGGTGGCCGTAGAGCTTGTTGTCGGCGTTCTCCCGAATGCAGCAGGTGTTGAGTACCACCACGTCGGCTGCCTCGAGGTCGTCCGTGGCGACCAGACCGTCGGCGGCGAGGACCCCGGCGATCCGCTCGGAGTCGTGTTCGTTCATCTGGCATCCGAAGGTGCGGACGTAGAAGCGACGGGTCACCTCCGGATTGTACGGCTCGCCTCCCTCACGCCTGGCCTGGCGGCCGGACCGTCCGTGCGCGGGGCTGCGCCAGAGGGTCGAAAACCGAGTTCCGCTCGCGCTCATTCGACGCGGCGTCTTTAGTATCCGCCCCGATGCGTCCGCCGGCCGATGTCCCACCGCTCACCGGAGCCGGCTGACGTGCCGCTCGGGATCAACGGGTGGGATCTGGTCATCGCGCTGGCGATCGTCGTGGTCGGCGGCATGGTCCAGGGCGCCATCGGCTTCGGGCTCAACCTCATCGTCGTCCCAGTCCTGGCGGTGATCGCGCCGGGTTCGGTTCCGGGTTCGATGGTGCTCCTCAGCATGCCGATGACCCTCACGATGCTCCTCCGAGAGCATCACGCGATCGACTGGCCGGGGGTTCGGTGGATCACGATCGGTCGGCTCCCGGGCACCATCGTCGGCGTGGCCGTCGTCGCCGTGGTACCGACCGCGGAACTGGCGATCGTCGTGGGCGTCGTGATCATCGTGGGCGTCCTGCTGAGCGCCCTGCATCCGGGGATTGCGGTGACCCGCCGGTCGGGCATCGCCGCCGGTTCGGTGGCCGGCGTGACCGGTACCGCGGCCGGGGTCGATGGACCGGTGCTCGCGCTGCTCTACCAACACCACGAACCACACACGCTCCGGGCCACCCTCGCCACGTGCTTCCTCATCGGCGCCGCGGTCTCGGGGACGGCACTCGCGCTCGCCGGCAAACTCACGCTCGAACAGCTCACCTTCACCGCGATCCTGTTGCCCGCGATGCTCCTCGGCCTCGGCCTCAGCGGCCAACTCGGCCGACGACTCCGTCCGCAGTTGCTCCGGCCCCTCGTCCTGACGTTCGCCACCATCGCCGGCACGGTGGCCATCGGACGCGGGCTCAGCGCGATCTGACCCCCATCGGAGCGAACTGTCTCGGATGCGCGCCCGTTCCCCGTCGACGCATCGGGTGAACCCCCACTACCCTCCGCGACCGCCGATCCAACGGAGAACAGGGGACCCATGCGCCGAACGCTCGCCGCAATCGCCGCCACGGCCATCACCGCAGGCGGAATCGTCGCGGTGACCGGGCCGACCGCGGCCGCCACGACCGGCCGCACTCCGCTGGCCTGGGACCGACCCAGTTGGCTCGCCGACGCGCGCGCCACCGGGGCGCCACCCGCCGCCGCCGCACCGATCAAGGTGCGGGTCTATCTCGCCTGGCGCGACCTGCCCGGCGCACGGGCCGCCGCGACCGCGGTCAGCGATCCCACGAACCCTCGAGCCCACCGCTACCTCTCGGTCGCCCAGATCCGAGCCGCCTACGGACCGACCCCTGCCGCGGAACGACGCGTGACCCGATGGCTGGCCGGTGCTGGTCTCACCATCGGCACGGTGCCCGAGAATGCGCTCTACGTGCCGGCCACGGGATCGCCCGCCGCGGTGGCCGGGGCATTCGGGACACAACTCGCGAGCTACACCGCGCACGGCCGCCAACTTCGCGCCGCGGTGCAACCGCCGTCCGCACCAACTGCGGTGGCAGCGGACGTCGTCGGGATCTCCGGGCTCGACAGTCCGACCGCCCGCCGGGTTCCGGGCACCACACGAGATCGGGATCGCGGCACCCAGCCGAGCACCGCGACGGTCGGACCCGCACGGATCGCACCGGTGGTGGCACCGCCGTCGGCCGGATTCCGCAATGCCGGACCGTGTTCGAAGTACTGGGCCCAGAAGACCGACACCGCCGACCCGAGTTACCGCGGGGTTGCGAACCCCATGCCGTACGCACCGTGCGGTTACGTTCCCAGCCAGATTCGGTCCGCCTACGGTGTCGACCACGCGGTCGCCGACGGGAATGACGGCCGCGGGACACGGGTCGCGATCGTCGACGCGTACGCGTCGCCGACGTTGCGGTCCGACGCCCAGCGCTACGCCGCGACCTACGACGCGTCACACCCGCTCGGCAACGCTCAGTTCCGTCAACTCGTGCTTCCCGAGACCGACCCGGCCCTCGAGTCACCCGATCTGTGCGACGCGTCGGGGTGGTACGGGGAGCAGACCCTCGACGTCGAGGCCGTGCACGCCACCGCACCCGGCGCATCGATCCTCTACGTGGGCGCCGCGAGCTGTCTCGACGACGACATCAACGTCGCGTTGAACGAGGTGGTCACCCGCCATCTCGCCGACATCGTCTCGAACTCCTACGGGAACTCCGGCGAGGACGGAATCCCACCCGCCGAGTTCGCCACTTTCGACACCATCACGATCCAGGCCGCGCTCCAGGGGATCGGCATCTACTTCTCGAGTGGCGACGACGGTGACGAAGCCGCCGTCCTCGGTCATCCGGAACCCGACTACTCCGCCACCTCCCCCTGGGTCACCGCGGTGGGCGGCACCAGCCTCGGCCTCGACGCCCGCGGTCACACCGTGGTCGAACGGGGCTGGGAGACCGGGCTGGCGACCCTCGCCAAGGGCAAGTGGACTCCGCGCGCTCCGGGCGAGTTCCTCTACGGCTCGGGTGGTGGCGTGAGCAAGCTGTACGCCGAGCCCGACTACCAGCGGGCCGTCGTTCCCGACACCATCGCCCGCCGGGGATCCCGGCGCGGCCGGGTCGTGCCCGACGTGGCCATCCTCGGCGACCCGAACACCGGCATGCTCGTCGGCCAGACGCAGACCTTCACCGGCGGCGTCTCCTTCGACACGTATCGCATCGGCGGCACCAGCCTGTCCAGCCCGTTGTTCGCCGGCATCATGGCCCTCGCCGATCAGCGCGCCGGATACCCGCACGGGTTCGCCAACCCGGCGCTCTACCGGCTCGCTCACGCCGGTGCGTACACCGACGTCGTCCCGGGCCCGCCGCTCGCGGTGGCCCGCGTGAACTTCGTCAACGGCGAGAACGCGAAGGACGGCACCACGACGACCGCCCGCGTCATCGACTTCCCCGACCTCACCATCCACACGGGCGTCGGTTACGACACCGTCACCGGCATGGGGACGCCGTGGGGACCGACCTTTCTGCTCCTCATGGGGGCTCGCTGACGGAGCGACCCGTCCGGGGATCGACGCAACATCGAACCCGGGTGGAAATGATCGGCGGGTGGAGACGGACTCGTGGTCCCGTCCCCACCCGTCGATCGGGCGGGCCGAGGCCCGCCACTTGACCGGTACCGCGCGCGTTACTCCGCGTCGGCAGAATCCGATTCGGCGTCCAGCGCGGCGGCTTCGAGGTCGATGTCCTCTTCCGCGTCCGCGATGACTTCCTTGCGGATCTTCTCGGTGATCTCCACCATCATGTCGACGTTCTCGATCAGGAAGTTCTTCGCGTTCTCACGACCCTGACCGAGTTGCTCGCCTTCGTAGGTGAACCAGGCACCGGACTTCTTCACGATGCCCATGTCCACACCGATGTCGAGCGCGGAGCCCTCCCGGCTGATGCCCTTGCCGTACATGATGTCGAACTCGGCCTGCTTGAACGGCGGGGCGACCTTGTTCTTGACCACCTTCACCCGGGCCCGGTTGCCGACGATCTCCGCGCCGTCCTTGAGGGACTCGATGCGACGGATGTCGAGGCGGACCGACGAGTAGAACTTCAGCGCCCGTCCGCCCGGGGTGGTCTCGGGCGAGCCGAACATCACCCCGATCTTCTCCCGCAACTGGTTGATGAAGACCGCGATCGTGCGGGACTTGTTCAGGTTGCCGGTGATCTTGCGCAGCGCCTGACTCATCAAGCGGGCCTGCAACCCCATGTGCGAGTCACCCATCTCGCCCTCGATCTCGGCCCGGGGCACGAGGGCCGCGACCGAGTCGATGACGAGCACATCGAGTGCGCCCGACCGGATCAGCATGTCGGCGATCTCGAGTGCCTGCTCTCCCGTGTCCGGCTGAGAGATGAGCAGATCGTCGACGTTCACACCGATGGCCGCGGCGTAGACCGGGTCCATCGCGTGCTCGGCGTCGATGTAGGCGCAGGTACCGCCGTTGCGCTGGGCCTCGGCGACCACGTGCATGGCGAGCGTCGACTTCCCGGACGATTCCGGGCCGAAGATCTCGACGATCCGGCCTCGGGGCAGGCCTCCGATACCGAGCGCGAGGTCCAGTGCCAACGCACCGGTCGGGATGGCCTCCACCCCGACGTTGCCCCGCTCGCCGAGGCGCATGATCGCACCCTTGCCGAACTGCTTCTCGATCTGCCCGAGCGCCATGTCGAGCGACTTGTCACGATCCATTCGCGTGATCTCCTTGTCCATGTGTCTGTGCCTCTGCAGTAGTGGGGGAAGCGAACGTGGTGCCGTGCGGGAGAACCTACGACGAGGGTGTGACACTCGAGATCTGGCCCCGGGCGCCGAACCACAATCGTGAAGTTTCATCGACGTCGGCAGCGTAGACCGAACATCCGTTCGGATCAAGCATTCCCCGGCAAGAACGTGGACGACACGCGAAACGACCACGTTGCGCAGCAGGGTTCTGGCGACCGTGGTGGTCGGTGGGCGACCATCAGCGTCCCCAGAACGGGAGACGCGGGCGGCTCAGGACCAGGTGAGGGTGCTGGAGCCGAGCGGTTGGGCGGAGCGGTCGAACCCGGGCTTGATGTCGGGCATCTCGATGAGGCTCGGCAGGTAGGTGATCTCGCCGAACGGGCCGTCGATGGTCTCGACGGGAAGACCCGATTCCTTCACGAGGTCCGCCCAGGCGCGGGTCCCGTCGAGGGCCGCCTGGTCGAGCAGGCCGATGTCCTGGGCCCACATGCACATACGGGCGAGCGACACCCGGACCTGGTAGCTGCCACCGACGTCGGCCCGTTTGAGCAGCGCTGCGGTCACCGCGGCCGAACCGACGTAGCCGGCGAGGTAGTCGGCGAAGATGTTCTGCACCGGCATCAACGGCGCGTCGACGGCGCCTTCCTCGTCGACGTACCCGGTCACGGCGACGGCCAACATGTCGAAGCCGCGGAAGTTCGCCCACTCCCCCTCGAAGTCGAAGCAACGGAGTTCGTGGGCGATGATCCCCGGCTTGCTCGTGGCGAGGAGCTTCGGCGAGATGCCCTTCTGGTCGAGGTTCAGGTACGAACACGTGAACACGTCGGCGTCCTGGAGCAACCGGAAGAACGCCTCGCGGTCCTCCGCGTCGGTGAAGTCGCAGTAGGCCGCGCGCTTCCCGATGTCGGTCTCGAGCCGCCAGTTCATGTGGTCGGGGTCATCGACCTTCGAGATGTGCAGCACGTTGGCGCCGAACTCGGCCAATGTCCGCGACGTGATCGGGCCGCCGATCACGTGCGTGCAATCGAGCACGTTGACGCCCCGGAGCGGACGACCGTCCTCGGGCAGCCCGGAGGGAAGCGGGATCGGGTCGCTGTCGCCGATCTTGGTGAGCTCGACCACCGGCTTCTGCGCCAGCCGCATGCCGACGGGATGCCGGCGCCATTCCTCGGCCGTGCGCACGACACCGACGGCCGCGCCTTCGTCGCGCAGCGCGCGCTCGAGGGTCTCGGCGTCCCAACCGGCAACCGCCTGCTCGACCGCCCGCTGGGTCGGCGCACACTTGAGCACCCGGTACACGGCATCACGCAGGCGGGGGTAGAGCATCTCGAACTTGATGAACCTGCCGTCACGCGTGGCGTAGAACTCACCGCCGACCGGGTCGTCGAACGAACCCGGCGTGCCGTAATCCGCGAACCCGAGCTCACGGCCGTTCTGACGGAGGTACGCGATCCCGTGGTGCTGGTGCACTCCCGTGTGGGCGTCGGTCGACACGTCCTGCACGTCGCCACCGCGACGCGCCCAGATGTCGCCGAGGTTCATACCGAGACTGGCCTGCGCCGCCGCCATGACCTCCCCGAACCGGTGACGGGAGGCGAGCAGAGGGTCCTGGTTCCGGATGGTGACCGACCCGGCGTAGTCCGACTCCTTGCGGCCGGTCGCGGCCTGGATCATGTCCAGCGCGTCCTGCGCGGTGACCGCGTCAACGTTCGCCATCGGATCGCTCCCACTTCTGTCGACCGCCGCGCGACGGCGACGGGTACCCGCATGTCATGGAGGTGTCGGCACGGCGCACGACCGAGTTGAGCGCCCAGCGGGGCACCAATCGCCCATGGGGTCCGGTTTGGTTACGCCAGCGGGAGGCGGGCGACGGTGCGGTACACGGCACCGGCGCGGTGGGGCTCGCTCTCCACGAGCACGATGTCCTCGGCGGTCCACGCCGGGCCGAAGGTGTTCCCTTCGAGCGCGTCGACGATGTCGGCGACCTTCTTCACCGGGTCCAGGCGGGCCAGGGTGAGGTGGGGAACGTACGGGACCAAGTCACGGGCCCGGAGGAACGGGCCGCCCGCCTCGATCACCGCCTCGTGCACGGCACGGAGGGGGACCGCGTCGGCCACTCCGAGCCAGAGCACCGCGGCGCGCCGGGCGGAAGGAAACCCGCCTCCGCCTCCGAGTTGCACGGTCGGGGCCGGGACCCGGGCGACCGCACCGGCGAGCGCACCGATCAGCGCGTCGGCGTCGGCCACCTTGCCGAAGTACTGCACGGTCACGTGCCAATGCTCGCGGCGCGTCCAACGGAGCTTCGAGCGCATTGTCCGGTCGAAGAGACCGTCGACGATGTCGAGCACCGGCTCCGGAGGGACGACGGCCAGGAACGCGCGCCGCAACGCCGCCATCAGTCGAGTGCGGCGAGGCGTTGACGCAGTCCGTTGAGCAATGAGATCGCCGCGAACTGGCGCACCCGTTCGCGATCGCCGGGCAACCGGGTCGAGAACGACTCCGGCTCGCGATCCGGCAGCGCGATCGCGAAGCAGACGGTGCCGACCGGCTGACCGTCCTGCTCGTCGGGGCCGGCCACCCCGGTCGCGGCGATGCCGACGTCGGCACCCAGCACGCGTTGCGCGCCGACTGCCATCTCCCGTGCGCACTCTTCACTGACGATGCGTTCGGCCGTCACGCCGAGCACCGACCGCTTGACGTCGGTGGCGTAGGACGCAATCGATCCGCGGAAGGTCGCGCTCGCACCGGGGACGGCACCGATGCGGGAGCCGATGAGGCCCGCCGTGAGCGACTCGGCCACCCCGAGCGTCCACCCGCGTTTCGCGAGCGCGGCCAGCGCAGCATGCTCGATGGTCTCGTCGTCGATACCGAACACCAGCGGTCCGAGGATCGCCCGGAGTTCGGCTTCCTCCGCCGCAATGAGCGCGCGCGCCTCGGCCTCGGACTCGGCCTTGGCGGTGAGTCGTACGACGAGACCTTCGATGCCGCGCGCGAGGAACGCGATCGTCGGGTTGGTCTGGGCGTCGACCCGGTGGGCGATCATCTCGGCGAGCCCCGACTCCGACTGACCCCACGTCTTGAGCGACAAGCTGACGATCGCCGCCTGCTCCCCCGCCCGCGCGAGCAGGTCGGGCAGCACCTGCTCCTGCACCATCCTGTGCATCTCGTAGGGGACACCCGGCACGGCGTAGACGACCTTCTCGCCGATCGGCGCCCGGACCCCGGGCGCCGTGCCGATCGGGTTGGGGATCGCTTCGGCACCGACCGGGATCTCGGCCTGGCGCAGGTTGTTGAGCGGCATGTCCCGCTTCCGCGCGCCGAACATCGCGGAGATCTGCTCGACGAGTTCCTCCCGCCGTTCGAGTTCCACGCCCATCACCGCGGCGATCGCCTCGCGCGTCACGTCGTCCTGGGTCGGCCCCAGACCGCCGCACACGATGACCGCGTCGGCCTTCTCCAGGAGTTCGACGAGCGCGGTGATCATGCGGGGGAGGTTGTCGCCCACCTTGCGGTGTTCCATCGTGTCGACCCCGGCCATGGCGAGGTGCTCGCCGATCCCGCTCGAGTTGGTGTCGACGATCTGGCCGAGCAGCAACTCCGTCCCGATGGCGAGTACGTCACATCTCACGTGCGCCCCTCATGCCTTTCCCTCTTGATAGCCGCGCCGCAGAATGTCGATCCCCGAGAGGACGGTGAGCGCGACCGCGAACCACAGCATCCCGACGATGAGCCAGTCGATGTCGGCGGTCAGGGGCCAGACGAAGCCACCGACGGTCAGCATCTGGATGAACGCCTTGTACTTGCCGAGCCGCGCCGCCGGCAACGAGATGCCCCGCTTCCCGGCGACGACGCGGTAGATCGAGATCCCGACCTCACGCGCCGCCATGATCGCGACGGGCAACCACCACACGTCGCCGCGCGACACGAGCGCGAGGAACCCTCCGAGGGTGAGCACCTTGTCGGCAATCGGGTCGAGGAACGCGCCCGACCGCGTGGTGCCGTCGCGACGGGCGAGCCAACCATCGACGCTGTCGGTCGCGCAGAGAAAGAACCACAGACTCCACGTGAGCCAGGTCGAGCCATCGCGCTCGATGAGGAGCAGCGTGGGAATCGCGAGCAGGAGCCGGCCAAGGGTGATGAAGTTGGCCGGCGTTGCGAGCGCGCCCGGACCGAACCGCTTGACGGATTGGGCAGGTGAGTTCACGGCCGACCCACGACCGCATGGAGCGGGATCCCGACCAGGTCGGGACCGATCGCGTCGGTGATCTCGACCGCGATCTGTGCGCCGGGCCGGGCGTCGGCGTTGGCCACGCGGATCACGCCGTCGATCTCCGGCGCTTCGCGGTGCGAGCGCCCGATCACGTCGCCGTCGGTGACGCGGTCAACCAGCACGGTCGTGGTGGTACCGACGAGCGCATCGCGCGCCGCCTGGGTGATCGGCTCCTGCACGTCACCACACTCGCGCAACCGCTCCGCTGCCAGCGACACCTCCACCTCACCGTCGAGATCGACCGCGGCGGTGCCGTCCTCGGGCGAGAACGGAAAGAACCCGGCCCAGTCGAGACGCGCGGAGCGAAGGAAGTCGAGCAGTTCCTCGTGGTCATCCTCGGTCTCACCGGGAAATCCCACGATGAACGACGATCGGAACGCGGCGTCGGGCTCGATCGCACGGATCGCGTCGATCGTGGCCAGGAACCGCTCGCCACTCCCCCAGCGCTTCATCCGACGCAAGAGCGATGCCGACGCGTGCTGCAACGAGAGATCGAAATACGGGACGACCGTCGGCAGTTCGAGCATCGTCGAGACGAGCGGGTCCTTCACCTCGCTCGGATACAGGTACAGCAGCCGGATTCGCGCGAGCCCGCGGTCGGCGAGGGTGTCGAGCCGGCGGAGCAGGGGCGCGAGTGATCCCGGTGCGCCGATGTCGCGGCCGTACCACGCGAGGTCCTGCGCGACGAGGACGACCTCGCCCACACCGCCGTCGACCAGCGATGCGACCTCCGCCTCGATCGACTCGATGGAGCGCGAGCGCTGCGCGCCCCGGAACGAAGGGATCGCACAGAACGCACACGCTCGGTCGCAGCCCTCCGCGACCTTCACATAGGCCCACGGCGCGCGCGGCGCGGGCCGGGGCAGTTCGAGGAGGTCACGCACGCCGGTCGGCTTGCGGCCGCGGAGCACCACGTCGGCGATGGCGCCCTCTTCAGCGAAGCCGACCACCGCGTCGGCCTCCGGCAACGCGTCGGCCAGTTCGTCGCCGTAGCGCTCGGCCATGCAGCCGGTGACCACGAGGCGAGCGCCGGGCTTGCGCGAATCGGAGAGCGCCAGGGCGACGTCGATCGACTCCTGACGGGCCGCGTCGATGAACGCACAGGTGTTGACC
>JBBQXR010000074.1:0-11106 GCA_038209455.1 Acidimicrobiia bacterium | reverse complement strand
TCCGGGGTCCCGTCGTACAGCGGCACCTACTTCATGCGGGTGGTCACCGGCGTCATTTACGCACTGACCGGTTCGTCCCAGATGAGCGGCGCCGTGGTCCTGTCGTTCCTGTCGTTTCTCGGCCTCCTGCTCCTCTGGCGTGCGTTCAAGCTCGCGGTCCCGAACGGGGCGACGTACCGCTACGGGTTGCTCATGCTGTTCCTCCCCTCGTTCCTCTACTGGCCGTCGGCCCTGGGGAAAGAAGGCTGGGCGATCTTCTGTCTCGGCATCGCGTCGTACGGGGTCGCCCGGGCGATGCATGGCGCGATCCCCCTCGGCATCCTCTGCTTCTTCTCGGGCCTCGCCGGGGTGGCATGGATGCGGCCGCACGTCGCGCTCATCATGTTCTGCGGAGTTGCGCTCGCCGCCGCGGTCGGACGGTCGCAGCGTCCGGGCGTGAAGGCCTCGAGCCTCAGGTTGGTGCTGTTCGGCAGTTTGATGATCCTTGGTGTGACCCTCGCTTCGTCGACCGCGTCCTTCTTCGGCGTCGCGCGACTCGACCAGGAAACCATCAACGCCACGTTCGCTTCCGCGGAGGGTCGGACGAGTGAGGCGGGATCGTCCTTCACGCCCGTGACGATGTCGAACCCTGCGAACGCTCCGCTCGCGATCGCGACGGTGCTCTTCCGGCCGTTCCCCTTCGAGGCGAGTAGCCCGGTTGCGGCAGCCAGCGCGTTCGAAGGACTGTTCCTGTTCGTGCTCGCGATCCAGTCGCGGCGTCGGTTGCGATCGCTCGGGCGGTGCATGCGCCGTCAGCCCTACGTGGCGTACTGCCTCGGGATCCTCGTCACGTTCATTTTTGCCTTCTCCGCGTTCTCGAACTTCGGGATCCTCGCGCGTGAGCGATGTCAGGTCCTGCCGTTCTTCCTCGCGTTGCTCTGCCTGCCCGAATGGGAGCGCGAGGGTGGGATCTCCATCGACGAGGCGCTCGCGGGTCGGGACTCGCCGGTACCACCGATCGACGAGGGCGAGCCGCCACCCGATCCCTACGCCGGCGAGGCCCCGGTCGGTACCCCCGATCTGCCGACCGCGCCCGATCCGTACGGAACCGAGCGTGACCCGTACGAGCGGTTTCGGGAGTCCCGCAGCGGGAACCCATGACCGGATCGCGTCGGTGAACAGCGATCTCTTCATGTCCGACGGGTGGCAGCAGTCGGGCCGACTCGTCCTGCTCGACTTCGACGTGGCGGTACACAGTGACGTCCCCGGCGCCATCGACCTGATCGACGAGTTGTACGCGCCGACGTGCCGACCGGGGACGGCCGAGCACGCGCTCGTGATCGGTCGGACGTTCCGCAACGGGGAGGCCGGGTACTTCACTGCGCAGGACGGTCGGGTGGTCGTGCGAACGCCGGCCCCGACGGTTGCCTTCTCCCATCTCGTGTTCGAGGCCAATCAGCAGGCGATCGAGTGCTCGCCCCGGCTCGTGCGGATTCACGCGGGTGCCGTGGCGGTGGGCCGCCGGGCGATCGCACTCCCCGGGGCGATGGGCGCGGGGAAGTCGACCCTCGCCGCCGGGCTCGTCGCTGCCGGCCTCGCCTATCTCACCGACGAGGTGGTGGCGATCGACCCGGACACCGGCGCGGTCGTGCCGTACGCGAAGCCGATTTCCCTCGGGGTGGCGCCGGCCGAACTGGCGGTGCCCACGTGGACGCCCGGGCCCGAGGCTCGTCGTCTGCTCGGCGCGAGCGGACTCGTCCCGGCCGCGGCGCTCGGCGCCGTCGGCCTCGATGCTCTTCCCCTTGGCGCGGTGGTGTTGCCGGCGTACGTCAAGGACGAGCCCACCCGGATCGAATCGGTCGGACCCGCCGATGCCCTGGCTGCAATCGCTGCGCACACCTTCCACCTCGACGAGCCGGGGACGCTGGTGCGCCTCGGTCGACTCGTGGCCGACGTCCCGGTGTTCCGGATGGTGAGTGGCTCCCTGCGCGGTGCGGTCGCCGCGGTACTCGATGTGGTCGGCACTGCGGTCGCGCCGGCATGACGACGGACCTGCCCGGCGCGGTCGCTCCCCGCGCTCGGGGTCTCGACGAGGTGGTCGTCCTCGACGGCAGTGCCGTGGTGTATCAGGCCGGCTCGGTCCATGCGCTCAACCCGCCGGCCACCCTTGTGTGGGAGAGCTGTGACGGGGAAGTCACGCTCGACGGACTGGCCGACGAACTGGCCTTGTCGTTCGGCGTCGAACTCGCCGACGCCCGTCGAGACGTGATCGGCATCGCCGGAGAGCTGTTCGCACGGGGGCTGATCGAGATCTCCGGCATCCCCGGCACCGCAGGCGAAGAGATCGTGCCGGTGTTCCAGCCGTCGTCGGCCTGCTCCGGTTGTGGCGACGGACCGACCTACGAGCGGCAGCTGCTGGTGGAGTCCGGGTTGGTCCGGCTCTCGGTCGGCGCCGACGGAGCGACCGTCGACGCGCTCGGCATTGCGTTCGGACCGCACACGGTCGAGGTGTTGGAACAACCCCGCGATCGCGCGTCATACGGGGAGGTCCTCCCGGCGGCTCCACGGCAATCGGGCGTCATGGAGCTGTCCCGGCTCCATCGGGGCCCGGACGTCTTGCTCACGAGCCGGGATCCTGAGCGCATCTTGCGCGCGTTGGTCGCGCAGGTCGCGCTCCATGCGGTTGCGCCTCCGCAGGTGCGCCTCGACGCGGTCGCGGTCGGCGATGGAGCACGCGCGGTGGTGATGGCCGCACCGGCGCATCGCAACGCCTACGCCCGTGAGGCCGCGCGTCATGGACTGTGGCTCTCGGACGCGACTGCGATCGTCGTCGACCTGGAGTCGGGCACGGTGATCCACGGTCCCGAGTGGCAGGACCTGAACCGCGCCCCGCTGGCACGGATCGCCGCCGACCGCCGGCACCTCGGCGCGGAGCCGGACCCGTTGCCATGGGGACGCATGAAGCTCATCGCAATCGCCGTGGAGGGACCGGCCGATGCCGGGAGTGTGCTGGGCGAGATGGGCGGCGGGGTCGCGTGGGATCAGCCGACCACCCTGGCTTCGGTCCTGGACTCGGCGCGTTCGGTCCCGGTGCGAACCGGGGTCGAGCCCGCGCAGATCGCGGCGTGGTTGCAGGGCCGGTAGGACCGGCTACTTCGCACACCGACGCGAGTTCCGGACCGAGACGATCGTCACGTCGGCGTGACCGAGCCCACCCATCGTGGCCCGCGCGATCGCCCGCCGCTCGACGGGGGGCTGCGGGTTCACGATGACGTCGACACACAACCCCCGGAAGTACGCGGCCTTGAGGCGCTGGCGTTCGGCGGCCGACTGGACCGCAGTGGGTGGCCCCCGGCGCCGGTGGAACGCGATCCACTCGAAGCCGCCGTCGAGCGCGTGGGCCGAGTAACCACGGTGCACGGTCGCCTCGTCGACCCGCCAACGGGTGGCGTCGAACGCGGCTGAATCCGTACCGAAGAGGAGTCCGACGCCGGCGAACAGGATCAGCACGGCGCCGGTGAGCACGACCCCCGTCCGGGTGGACGGCATCACGCGAGCGGTGTGGCTCGCGTCAGCCGTGATCTCGGCTCGGCTCATGCTCGAGATGAGCATGAGCCCGATGAGCGGGATCGCCGGGAGTGCGTAGCGGTCGAAGATGGGCAACTTGGTGGCGATCGCGATCGTGTACGCGGCCGCGAACCCGACGACGGTGAGGGCGATGAGCGTCGTGCCGGGATCAGTCAACGCGGAGTCACGCGTCTGCACACGCGACACCAGTCGCAGGAGCGGTTCGACAAGCGCGAGCATGAGCAGGATCCCGGCGATGGAGCCGGCGATGACCAGGAGATCGAACATCGGCGCGGGCATCACCAGCAGCCGTCGTCCCTTCAGCACGTCTTCGGCCAGCACACCGTGACGGTCGACGTAGTTCCCGACGAACGGGACTGCCGGGTTGCGCAGGTAGGTCACGAGCAGCCAGGTCCCAGTTGCGCCGGCGACGAGCAGGGTGAGTGCTCGGGACGCGCCCCAGGCCCGGCGCGCGATCCGGATCGGTCCGATCCACACGACGACGGGGATCAACAGCAGACCGGTGAGTCGCAGGAAGCCGGCGGTCTGGAGCACGAGGTTCCCGACCAGGCCGGAAGCCTGGGGGCTCGGTGAGAGGCTGAGTGAATCCGGGAGGCTGGACCACCAGCCGAGCAGCGCAATCGTGGCGAGGGCGACCGCCCCGGTCATCAGGACCACCGCCCGCAGCCGACGGCGTCGGTCGGGTTCGTGCGCCACGAGCCACAGCGCCACGAGCACCATGGCGATCGTCGGGATCACTTCGTATTGGCGGATGGAGATCGCGACGAAGCCGAGTCCGAGCGCCACCGCGAGGCGGGGAAGCGCGAGCCGTCCGCCGCGTACTGCGCTCACTCCGACGGCGAGGGCGATCATCTGGATCGCGAACGCCGGCACGTCGGTCATGTAGGTAGCGGCCAACGGTGCCCAGAGCGGTCCGATCGCGATGGTCACCGCGACGAGCAGTGCACCCCGCCGACCGGGCAGGAGTTGCGCGCCGACGGCGTAGAGACCGACGAGGCCGCCGAAGGCGAGGAGGGCCGAGAAGACGTGGACGGCGCGGATGGAGTCGCCGAAGATCGCGACGATCGGAGCGGTGATGACGAGCTGGCCGATGAGGGTCATCGACACCCAGTTGTTGAATCCCAGGCGACCGTGGTCCAGCCAGCGGAACAGCGTGACGAGATACGACCAGTCGTCACTGCGCGGGATATCGAGCGCGCCGTAGTGCGATGCGACGGCGAGGGGAACGATCACGCCCAGCACGAACAGCGTCAGGATTGCCACCATCGATGACGCTCGGGGCCGGTTGGTCTCGGGTGCGGCGGCGCTCATGGGGACCGGACGACGGCGGAGCTCGTCAGAGCACTTCTCCGTTGCGGAGCTGCCCCCGAAGCGATCCCTTCGTGTCGAAGACGAGCGGCGCGTGTTCGCACACGACGGTCGGATCGAACTCGGGATGGTCCACGAGCATGATCGCCAGATCGCATTCCGTCAGCGCGGCGGGTCCGAACTCGACGAAGTCGACCGGGAGTCCGGGCTGGTTCGCCTCGGGGATGTACGGGTCGCACGCGGTGAGGATCGCGCCGAGGGCGCCAAGGCGTTCGGCGACCATCACCGACGGCGACTCCCGCCAGTCGGACGTTCCCGCTTTGTAGGCCATGCCGAGTAACAGGATGCGGGTGCCCTTGACCGAGCGTTCGCTGCGGTTGAGCAACGCCGTGACGCGCGTGACCACGTAGTCGGGCATGTGTTCGTTGACATCGTTCGCGAGTTCGACGAACCGGAATGCATGTCCCGACCGACGTCGCACTCGCCACGAGAGGTACGACGGGTCGACCGGGAGGCAGTGGCCGCCGACACCCGGGCCCGGCGTGAAGCGCATGTACCCGAACGGCTTGCTCGACGCGGCGTCGATCGCCGACCAGATGTCGACGCCGAGGTCCTCGGCGAACATCGCCAACTCGTTGACCAACGCGATGTTCACGTGCCGGAAAGTGTTCTCGAGCAGCTTCACCAGTTCGGCCTCGGCCGGTGTGCTCACCGGTACGACCTTGTCGACGAGGGCGCCGTAGAACGCTTCGACGGACCGGCACGACTCGGCATCGATACCGGAAACCACCTTCGGGGTGTTCTCGAAGTTCCACCGCGCGTTGCCGGGGTCGATCCGCTCGGGCGAGTACCCGAGGTGAAAGTCGCGACCGGCGACGAGACCGGACTGCTCGAGGAGTGGTCGGACCAGCTCCTCGGTGGTGCCGGGGTAGGTGGTCGACTCGAGCACCACGAGGGAGTCGGTGGTGAGGACCTCGGCCAATGCCTCGACGGCGGACTCGACGTAGCTGAGATCGGGGACGCCGTCCCGAAGGGGGGTCGGGACCGAGATGATTGCGACGTCGAAGCCGGCCAGGTCGCTGACCTGGTCGGTGGCGGTGTACCCGCGGGCGAGCGCGTCGCCGAGCCGATCGTCGGAAACGTCTTCGACGAACGAACGACCGGCGCGTAGCGCGCCCAAGCGCCGGTCGTCGACCTCGTAGCCGATGACGGGGTACCCGACTTCGGAGGCGCGCATCGCGACCGGGAGACCGACGTAGCCCTGGCCGACGACGACGACGCGCGCGCTGCGGTCCTCGATCCGGCCCAGAAGGCTCGGGGTCATTGGGGGCAGCAGTAGATCAGGTACACGAGGTTGATGCAGGCGCTCGCGCCGTGGTCGGTCGACGGTTTCCCGTCGCTCGAGACCGTGCCACTCGGGCCGCCGTCGCTGCCGATCGTGCCGGACGAACCGCTGCCGTCCGACGAAATGGTGCTGCTCGCGGCCGCGACCGGCGCGACGGTTGCGTCTGCAGTGCCGGTACCGGTGGTGCCAGCTGCGGTGAGACTCGCCGACGGGTCGCAGGCGACGTCGTCGGCGTCGTGGTCGCCGTCGTCGTGGCCGTTCTTGCACCCGCCGTCGTCGCCGCCCGGCGTGGTGGTGGTGGTCGTCGTGGTGGTGGTGGTTCCGCCACTGCCACCGTCGTCCCCGTCCCCGTCGCCGCCGCCGCCGTGGTTGTCGTCGTCGCCGTCGCCACCACCGTCGTGACCCGGGTCCGGACACGGGAAGATGATCCGGCGGCCGGCCTCGGCGCTGATCGGCGGGTTCGGGTCGACGTAGGCCTCGGCGTACTTGTGTCCCTTTTCGTCCCAACCGATGACCAGCCGGCATTGCCGTGCGGCGGCGTTCGGCCCGGAGACTTCCGGGAGCAGCACCGCCCACGCGGTATCGCTCGTCTGGGTGAGTAGCGGACTGACCGACGGGAACTGGACCGTCACGCCGGGGTTGTCCGCGAACCATTGCCGGATCGCCGGTGGTACGTCACGCGAGTTGAGATCACGGGGTTCGGGACTGGCGTGCCCGTTCTTGTCGATCGTGACCATGAAGAAGTTCGTGCAGGGCCGCTCGGTCCCGTTGGCCGTGGTCGCGTAGGCAGCGGTGGTGCGGATGATCGGCGCCGCCCAGACGAGACCGCCCGCGATCGCGCCGCGCGTCAACAGCTGGCGCCGGCTGAGCCCGCCCACTGCCTCGCCGTCGTGTTCGCCTGACATGAGCTCCCCAGCTGACCCCGACGTGAAACACGCGGGTCGTGCACTCTCGACATCTGCATGTGCGCGGATGTCGACCACTGCCTGTGTCGAAACGGATGTGAACAGCCACATTAGCATCGCGCCGACCGTGACTTCCAGGGGCTGTCGACGACGGATCGCATTGAGTTGAGGCGATTCCTCGGCCGCCGGGCCCACGCTGCGTGGTATCCGGGACCGTCTCCGCGCGATTTCTCCCGCCTTGGCCGGTTTTCGGCTGTGGAGACCGTTCGGAGCGCTGCGGATCCGGGACCAGTGGTCGGGGCGACGGGCCAGCTGTGCCACGCTACGCGGGCCGCGCCACGGCAACGGCTGGCCGGTACGAGCCGGAGCGGGTCCGGCGCGCGGGGAGTGACGGCCGGCAACGGGGACGAGTGACCATTTCGATGCACCAGAGCGAGGACGACGGGCGTTCGGTCATGCGCTCGGCGCCGGTGTGGCTGGGGCTGCTCGTCCTGGCCGGCGTCGGCCTGGTGGTCCCCTTGGCCGCCGCGCGGCACTTCGGAGCCTTCGGGATCCCCCGTGGCGACGACTGGTCGTATCTCCAGACGCTCTTTCGCTTTGCGGACCACGGCCGCCTCGACGGCAACCACTGGGTATCGATGACGCTGGTGGGTCAGGTGGGTCTGGCCACCCCGGTCGTCTGGGTGTTCGGGCACAGCATCCGGGCGGTGCAGGTGACCGCGGCATTGTTCGGGTTCGTGGGCCTGGTCGCCACGTTCTGGCTCGCGCACTCGATCGTGGGTCGGCGGGCGGCGGCCATCATCGTGTTGTCGATCGCGGTCAGCCCGCTCTGGGGTGTGCTCGTCATCAGTTACATGACCGACGTGCCGGCGTTCGTGCCGTCGATGCTCGCGCTCGCGCTCGGCACCGCTGCGCTCCGGCGGACCCGCGTCTCGCCCGGACTGCTGAGCGCGGCGCTCGCGGCCGGTGTCTTCGCGTTCTCGATCCGCCAGTACGCCATCGTTCCGGTGCTCGCGATCTGGCTGACTGCACTCGTCGCGGCCTGGGTGTCGGACGACTACGAGAGGCTGCGGTCGATTGCGGCGATCGGGCTCACCGCGATCTTCGCGTGTGTCGTGATCTACGGGTTGTGGAGCCGGATCCCCAACCTCAAGACCTACGTACCGGCCGCGCCGAACGGCCACAGCATTTCGGTGACGGTCGTCAAGACCGGCGGGTTCCTCCGGCTCGCGGGGCTGTTCCTCGCGCCGGTCGTGGTCCTGGCCGACCCGGTGCAGGTGGTGCGCCGCGCGTGGGCGGCGTCCCGGCGGGCGGTGCTCCTCGTCGGTGGCGGCACCACGGTTGCGCTGGTGGCGTTGTCCCTGCGCGTCCCCGGACAACAGTTCGTGGGCAACTACGTGGACGCGAACGGCGCGCTCTCGACCGACGTCCTGCTCGGGAAGCGGCCGGACGTCTTCCCGGCGGGCTTCTACGTGCTGCTGGTCGCGGTGGCCACGGTGTCTGCGGTCGTCCTCGTCGTGGCCTTGATCGCCCCGACCGTCCGTGCCGTGGCCCGGCTTGGCGAAGGTGACTTCACGCTGGAGCACCCCGACCGGTTCGCCATCGGCCTGAGCGCGCTGGGATACGTGGTGGCGTACGAGCTCGCCATGATCACCGGTGTCTCGGTGTACGACCGGTACGCACTGCCGGTGCTGCCGCTCCTGGCGATCGTGTTCGTGGCGTCGGCGCGTGCGGCGGAAGTGCGGGAGCCGATGCCGACTCCGGGCACCTCGACCTGGTGGTGGGCGAGCATCGTGGCCGTCGGATTGCTCGCGGTGGTCGGCTTCGCGTTCACGGTCGACTCGGCGTCCTTCGACGGCACCCGCTGGAGGGTCGCGGTCGCGGCGCGCCACGCCGGATTCGCACCGCGCCGGATCAACGGCGGCTTCGAGTGGGTCAACTTCTACCGAGGGAAGAACGTCCCCAGGATCGTGGTCGGCGACAAGGACCGGCCCCACGAGGCGCCCCGGACCCGGCCGTCGGAGTTCTGTGTGAGCGTGGTGGTCGACCCGCCACATGACGGTCGCGTGGTCGTCGCGCGGCGCCGTTACGAGACGTTCACCCGTCCGGACGCGCGGATCGTCGCACTCCGCAATCTCCACTGTCGGGGGCGGTGACGTGGCGTCCGCGACGAGTGCGGGCCGGGTGGGAATCCTGGTCGTGTACTACCTCCGCAGCGACGACGACCTCCCGGTCCTCGCGTTGCATCTCGCGCACCTGGAGCGTCACACCCGCGCGCCGTTCACGGTGTTCGGAACCGCGAACCGCGTCACGCCCGCAGCGCGGGATCTACTCGAGCAGCGCGACTGGTTGCGTCTTTGTGAGGTGGAGCCGACGGAATGGCGCGGCAGCCGCGAGCACGGTTACTACCTCGACGCGTTGGCGGCGATCGCGGTGGCCGATGGGGTGGAGACGATCGTCACCCTCGATGTCGACTCGTTCCCGATCGCCGACGGCTGGATCGAGACGGTGGAGCGGGCGGCCGACGCGAACGGCGGTGTGGCGGGAGTGTTGCGGGCCGAGAACGGCGACACCGCCTTGCCGCATCCGTCGTGCGTGACGATGCGCGCGGAGTTCTTCTCCCGCTACCGACCGAGCTTCTCGCCCGACTCCGACGGCACCCCGGAGTTCCGTCGCTTCCTCCGGTCGACGCATCAGGCCGGCGACACCGGTCTCGGGTTGGCCTACACCCTCTGGGTGCACGGGCTTCCGTGGGCGCGGCTGATGCGGTCGAACGCGGTCGAGGTCCATCCCGTGATCGCCGGGGTCTATGCGGATTGCGTGTTCCACCTCGCCGGCGTGGCGAGCGGCACCATCTTCCGACGTGACCTTTACTCGTCCTGGGTGCACCGGGTCACCGATCCGATCGATCGCATCCCGGTTCGCGGTCCGCTGCGGAGCGCGAAACGGAGGTTCCTCACCCGGGTCCAGGCCCGCTCCCGCCGGACCATCGTGGCGCGGAACCGTGCGGTGTATTCACAGGTCTGGGATCGACTCGTCCACGATCCGGATCGGTTCTTCGCCGAACTGCGCGGCCGCCCGGGTTCCGCGCCGGGATCGGCCCCGGCGCGACAGTGGGCACCATGACGGCCGACGCGGGCGAGGAGCGGGGGAAGATCGTGATCGCCGGTACCGGCCGTGCGGGCACGACGCTCCTGGTCCAGGTGCTGACCGAGTTGGGGCTCGACACCGGTTACGACGCGGCCGCAGCGATCGACGCACGGGTGAACGCAGGACTCGAGCGCTCGGTGGTGGGAGCCGACGCGCCATGGATCGTGAAGTCGCCGCAACTGAGCAGCACGCTCGGTGAGATTCTCGACGCCGGAGCGGCACGCGTCGATCACGTGATCATCCCGATCCGCGACCTCGACGTCGCCACGGCCAGTCGGGTCCGCAACACCCGGTACGGGAGTGATCTCCACACCTGGGGTGGGCTGCTCGGGACCAACCGGGCGACGCATCAGCGGGACGCGCTGAACGCGATGCTCGCCGAGCTCATGTTCACGATCGCCCGACACGATCTCGACCACACCTTGCTCCTGTTTCCTCGTTTCACGACCGACTGGGAGTACACGCATCGCCGACTGGCCTTCCTCGCGCCCGAGATCCCGCCGGCGCGCTGGCGCGAGGTCCTCGAACGACTGGTGCGGCCCGCGCTGATCCATGAGGCACCGCTCAGTCCGCGTGAACGGCGGCTGACCTTCTTCGGTACGGTCTACAACCGGGGCATCGCCCGACCGGTCCGCGGCGTCCGCAAACTCGTGGGCCGTCGCTGACCCGTGCGGATCTATTGGTACTGGCCTTTCGCGCGCGAGGAGGACTTCGCCCTTGCGCTGGCCACGCCCGGCCCGGATGACTCGCTCACCGTGCAGTGTCTCGATCGGCCCGGCGTGCCGCGGCACGGCGCGGGCCGCGTCGTGGTGCGACCCGACCTTCCCGACG
>JBBQXR010000073.1:0-11234 GCA_038209455.1 Acidimicrobiia bacterium | reverse complement strand
CGACTTCTCACCGCGTGCCATCGCCGCGGCTACCGCACTCGCGGCCCGGGCGGGCTCGACGGCGACCTTCGTGGAAGGCGAGTTGTACGACGCGGTTCCCACGCTCGGCGCGGGCCGCTTCGACCTCGTCTTCACCGGTATCGGCGCGCTCATCTGGCTCCCCGACATCACCGGGTGGGCGCGGGTCGTCGCCGACCTCCTCCGTCCCGGCGGTCGTCTCCATCTCCGGGAGGCGCACCCGATGCTGCTGACCCTCGACGAGGCCCGCACGGATGGCACCCTGGCGGTCCGGTACCCCGCCTCTGGCTCGGCCGGCGCGATCCGAATCGACGAGGCCACGAGCTATGAAGGCGACGGCACCCCACTCGCCCACACCGTCACCTACCAGTGGAACTGGAGCCTCGGCGAGGTCGTCACCGCGGTCCTCGAGGCCGGCCTCCGCCTCAACCTGCTCGTGGAACACCGCACCGTCCCGTGGAACGCGCTCGACGGTCAGATGCGCGAGGTCCCGCCCCTCGGCGAGTACGAGTTGACCGACGAACCCGACCGCCTGGCGGCCACCTACACACTGCAGGCGTCGAAGCCGGTCTGATCGGCGACCAAGTCCCCCGTGGGGGAGCAGGGCAGCTGCCATCATGGCGGCCGTGCCCGTCCACCGCGTCGCCGATGCCGGATTCGACCGCGAAGCGGCCGCCTACGAGCGGGCGCGGCCCGGGTACCCGCCGGAATGCATCGGCTGGTTCGCCGAGCACCTCGCGATCGAGCCGGGCCGGGAAGTGCTCGACCTCGCCGCGGGCACCGGCAAGTTCACCCGCCTCCTCGAACCGCTCGGGGCACGCATCGTCGCCGCGGAACCCGTCGTCGGAATGCGCGAGGTCCTCCACCGGACCAGCCCACGCGTCCCAGTGCTCGCGTGCACCGCCGAGCAACTGCCCTTCCGCGCGGCCTCGTTCGACGCCATCACCGTGGCCCAGGCCTTCCACTGGTTCGACGCCGCGGTCGCGCTCGAAGAAGCGAAACGGATCCTGCACCCCGGAGGCCGCCTCGGCCTGGTCTGGAATGCACGCGACCGGTCCACGCCGCACGTGGACGAGTTGTGGTCGATCATGGACCGCGTCGAGAAGCACGCCCCGTGGCGCCGGCACGAGGAGTGGCGGGAGTCGGCGTTCACCGAGACACCGTTCTTCGGTCCGCTCCACGAGGCCACCTTCCGGCACGAACAGCTGATGACGGTCGACCAGGTGGTCGAACGATTCCAGTCGGTGAGTCACGTGGCGGTGCTCGAACCAGACGCAAGAGACGCGGTGCTCGACGAGGTGCGCTCGCTGCTCGCGACCCACCCCGAGACGGCCGGCCGCGACCTCATCCCGATCCCTTACCGCGTCGACGCCTACTGGTGCGAACGAACGTGAGGCGAGGACCGCGCACCAACACACGAACCGGAATTGGTCCGAGCCGGGGCCCGAGCGGCCCGGCGACGCAGTCGCCAAGAGCGGACATGACGTGAATCCACGCGTGACGGCGGCGCTGCTCGCGGGGCGGGCCGCCGGATGGGCATCTCGCGTGACCGGGCGCGGCGCGGGCACCCAGGTGAGCGGACGCGTGATGCTCGCGATCGATCCCGACCTCCTGGCGGACGTCGTCGCCGACCGGCGCGTAGCCATCGTGTCGGCGACCAATGGGAAGACCACCACGACGCGCCTCCTGGCCGACGCGTTGCGCGCGTGCGACACCTCGGTGGTGACCAACCACACCGGCGCGAATATGCCCGCAGGGATCGCGGCAGCCCTGGGTCGGGATCCGAGCGGGTCGGTCGCGGTGCTCGAGGTGGACGAACGCTGGGTGCCGCGGGTGGTCGACCCGTTGCGCGCCGAGGTGCTGGTGCTCGGCAACCTCACCCGCGACCAGCTCGACCGGTTCGGCGAGGTCCGCAGCATCGCGGTGAAGTGGCGCGACGTCTGTGCAGCCGCCCCGGACCGGGCCGTGGTCGCGAACGCATCCGACCCACACGTGGTCTGGTCGGTCGGCCCGGCCCGGAACGTCACGTGGGTCGCGCTCGGTGCGCCGTGGCGTTCGGACGCCGCCACCTGCCCCGAGTGCGCCGCCCTGCTCACCTGGACCATCGACTCGTTCACCTGCCCGGCGTGCGGCTTCACCCAGCCGGACGCCCCCTACCGGTTGGCGGACGACACGCTCGTCACCCCGGACGGCCCGGTCTCGCTCGACCTCGCGTTGCCCGGCGACTGGAACCGCATGAACGCGGCCCTCGCCCTCACAACGGCAATCACACACTTCGGCGCCGACCCGGTGCAGGCGGCTGCGGGGATGCGCACGGTCGACGTCGTGTCGGGTCGGTTCTCGACCTGCCGACTCCGCGACGGCCGCGAGGCGCGCGTCCTGCTCGCCAAGAACCCGGCGGGTTGGACGGAGGTCCTGCGTTGGCTCGCACCGCAACCAGGCGCAGTCGTCCTGGCGGTCAACGCGCACGTGGCGGACGGACGCGATCCGTCATGGCTGTGGGACGTGCCGTACGAGATCCTGCGCGGCCACGAGGTGGCGGCGAGCGGCGAACGGGCGCTCGACGTCGCGGTCCGGCTCTCGTACGGCGGCGTCGACCATCTCGTCGAAGCCGATCCATTGCGCGCCGCGCAGCGGCTCACCGGACCGGTCAACATCGTCGCCTCGTACACGCAGTTCACCGCACTGACCAAGGCCTCGTGGTGAGTCACGCCTCCGCTGTCCGGGTCGGCCTCGTGTACCCCGAACTCCTCGGGACCTATGGGGATCGCGGCAACGCGATCGTGCTCGTCGAACGCTGTCGCCGCCGTGACCTTGCGGCCGAGTACGTGGAGGTCCCGGCGGGCACGCCGATTCCCGAGTCGCTCGACATCTATCTCTTCGGCGGCGGTGAGGACGACGCACAGGTGATGGCGGCCGACGGCATGCGCGCGTCGCGCGCCGCGATCGACACCGCCCGCGAAGGCGGCGCGGTGATCTTCGCGGTGTGCGCCGGATTCCAACTCCTCGGGACCAGTTACGAGGCCGGGGACGGTGACATCCTCGACGGTCTCGGCCTCGTGGACCTCGAGACCCGCTCCGGCACCGGTCGACTCATCGGTGAGGTCGTCGTCGAACCTGCGCCGGCCACGGGGCTCCCGACGCTCACCGGATTCGAGAACCACGGTGGCCGCACCACGCTCGGACCGGGTGTCGCACCGCTGGGTCGGGTCACCGTCGGCCACGGCAACGGGGTGGCCTCCGTCGACGGCGTGCTCGCCGACCGGCTCCTCGGGACGTACCTCCACGGCCCGGCCCTCCCCCGCAACCCGGCCCTCGCCGATCACCTGCTGGAGTGGATCGTCGGCGCCGACGCGCTCACACCCGTGGACGACGAGCTGGTGAACCGCCTCCGGGCTGACCGCCTCCACGAAGCCCGCCTCACCGGCCTCGCCGCCCGCCGCCGCGGCTGGCACACCAACCGCGGTTGACGACCTACCCGCATTTGCGACTGTCGTCGCAGGCCGCTCGGGCCCCGCTCGGCGAACCCGGACCGCGCTCGGGCGCGACGACGCCTCGCTTCGGCTACTCCGCGGCGAGTTCGCGGATGCGGTCGATCTTCTCGGCGTCGTGGTTCGCGTCGGTGCCTTGGGACGTGATGAGTTCCACTCGCGTGGCCTCGGCCTCGGCCGCAGCACCCGCGTCGGCCGACGCAATCACGGCTTCGATGCCTTCGTCCATGATCTGCTTCGCGGTCGCGACCAACGCGTCGACCATCTCGGCTTCGGGGACGACCCGCACGACCTGACCCTTCACGAAGAGGTGGCCACGGCCGCGACCCGCTGCGATGCCGAGGTCGGCCTCGCGCGCCTCGCCCGGTCCGTTCACCACGCACCCCATCACCGCAACCTGGAGCGGGATGTTCAGCTCACCCAAGGCAGCCTGCGCGTCGCCCGCCACCTTGATGACGTCGACCTCGGCCCGGCCGCAACTCGGGCATGCGATGAGGTCGAGGCCGCGCCGCTCCCGCAGCCCCAACGACTCGAGCAACGTGCGACCGGCGCGAGCCTCTTCGACTGGGTCCGCGGTGAGCGAGTACCGGATGGTGTCGCCGATGCCCTCCGCGAGGAGGGTCGCGATCCCTGCGGTCGACTTGATCAACCCGTTCGGCGGTGGCCCCGCCTCGGTGACGCCGAGATGGAGCGGATGGTCGACGGTCTCGGAGAGCAACCGGTACGCGTCGATCATCAGCGCGACGTTGCTGGCCTTCACCGAGATCTTCACGTCGTCGAAGCCGACCTCGGCGAAGTGCGCGAGTTCGCGTTGCGCCGACGCGACGAGCGCCTCGGGCGTGATGCCGTACTGCTCCATGATGTCGGGGTCGAGCGAGCCGGCGTTCACGCCGATGCGGATCGGCAGGCCCCGGTCCTTCGCCTCCTGGGCGACGGCCTTGATGTGCGCGGCCTTGCGGATGTTCCCCGGGTTCAGGCGCAGGCCCTGCACGCCGGCCTCCATCGCCGCGAGCGCAAGCCGGTACTGGAAGTGGATGTCAGCGATGATCGGGACCGGCGAGCGGGGCACGATCTGGGCGAGGCCTTCGGCCGCCTCCTCCTCGTTGCACGTACAGCGCACGATGTCGCAACCCGCCGCCGCGAGCGCGTAGATCTGGGCGAGCGTGCCCTCCACATCCGCAGTTTTGGTGGTGGTCATCGACTGCACCGACACCGGCGCGTCGCCCCCGACGGCCACGCTCGGCCCCGGCGGACGGCCGACGACGACTTGGCGCGTCAGACGACGGGGCGTGGGCATGCGTCGAGACTACGCGCCGCCCCCGAGCGACCCGGACGCGCCCGGTGGAGGTGCTTTGTGGGCGATATGTGGAGTCACGCGCGACCTTCCGACGCCGGAGCGTCGAAACCGGGACCTGGTACGATCGGGGTTCACCCCCTTCTTAGGGAAGACGGCTCGTTTGCCTTGGGCGCACCGCCCGAAACGATCCTGTCGCCTCCTCTGAGCTCACTCGAGGAGCGCAATGTCTGCTGTTTCGGTACGTCCGGATTCCACTATGGGCGAAAACCCATCCGCGGCCCCGGAAGGCTCCACTGCCTTCGTCTACTGCGAGGGCAACTTCGGTGAACTCGACGGCAAGACCGCCAACGGTCTCGTCCGCCACTCCGAGAAGTACCAGGTGCTCGGCGTCATCGACAGCCGCACTGCCGGACGCGACGCGGGCGAGGTGCTCGATGACACGCCCAATGGCATCCCGATCTATCGCGACGTGGCCGAAGCGGTGCGCGTCGCCGGCCACGTTCCGGACTACTTCATCTTCGGCATGGCTCCGGCGAGCGGACTCCTGTCCCCCTCGGAGCGCACCGTCGTCCTCGACGCCATCGCCGCGGGCATGCACATCGTGAACGGACTGCACGAGTTCCTCAACGACGACGCCGAGTTCGTGGCCGCGAGCGTCGCGGCCAACGTCACGATCCTCGACGTCCGACGGCCGCGCCCGAAGAAGGACCTCCGGATCTTCTCGGGGCGGATCTTCGACGTCACCTGCCCGCGTATCGCAGTACTCGGCACCGACGGCGCGATCGGCAAGCGGACGACCGCGACGGTCCTGACCCAGGCCCTGAACGACGCGGGCATCCGCGCCGTGCTCGTCGGCACCGGCCAGACGAGCATCATCCAGGGCGCCAAGTACGGCGTGGCCCTCGACGCGATCGCGCCGCAGTTCTGCTCCGGCGAGATGGAAGCCGCGGTCGTGAACGCGTTCGAGAACGAGGACCCCGACGTCATCGTCATCGAGGGCCAGGGCGCACTGAGCCACCCGGCGTACCTCACTTCCGGATACATCCTCCGCGGGAGCCAACCGGCGGGCGTCATCCTGCAACACGCGCCGAAGCGCACCATGTTGAGCGACTTCCCCACGTTGCCGATGCCCACGCCGGCCAGTGAGATCAACCTGATCGAGACCTTCGCTCCGACCAAGGTCATCGGCCTCACCATCAACCACGAGCGGATGTCCCCGGCCGAGGTCGACGCCTCGATCGTCGCCTACGAGCGCGAGCTCGGGATCCCCGTCACGGACGCCCTGACCCATTCGCCGGACCGTTTGGTCGCGATGGTGCGCGCGGCGTTCCCTCAGCTCGAAGCGAGAAGCACCACCGCCGTCGGATGACCGCCCCGAGGCTCGACATCGACCTCGACAAGATCACCCAGAACGCTCGGAACCTGGTCGAGCGGCTCGCACCCCGCGGCATCCGGGTGACCGGCGTGACCAAGGCTGCGCTGGGTCATCCCCTCGTCGCCGCGGCGATGCAACGCGGGGGCGTGCACGGCCTCGGTGATTCGCGCATCGAGAACATCGAGACGATGGCCGCGGCCGGGATCCCGGGGCCGTTCACCCTGATCCGGTCGCCCATGGCCAGCCAGGTGGATCGCGTCGTCACCGCCGCTACGACGAGCGTCAACACCGAACCCGACGTCCTCGACCGGTTGTCGGCCGCCGCGTACGAACGGCACCTCCTGCACTCGGTGATCCTCATGGTCGAACTCGGTGACCTCCGCGAGGGCGTCATGGTGGACGACCTCTTCGCGCTCGTGTCGCACACGCTCGACTGCCCGAACCTCGTCCTCTCGGGTATCGGGACCAACCTCGCATGCCAGAGCGGCATCGCACCGGATGCAGCCAAGATGGCCGAGCTCTCGCAGTTGGTCGACGCGGTCGAGGCGAAGTTCGGGATCTCCCTCGCCGTGGTCTCGGGCGGGAACTCGGCCAACCTCGACTGGGCACTCGGCGCCGCCGATACCGGGCGGGTGAACGAACTGCGGCTCGGCGAGGCGATCCTCCTCGGCCACGAACCGCTGCACGGCCGCGTGCTCGAGGGGCTCCACACCGACGCGATCACGCTCGTGGCCGAGGTGATCGAGTCCAAGGCGAAGCCCGTCCAACCGTGGGGTGAGACCGGTCGCTCCGCATTCGGCGCACCGGAGGCTCGAACCGGCGACGGCACGCGCCACCAGGCGCTGCTCGCGCTCGGACGCCAGGACGTGGACCCGGATGGGATCACGCCACCGGCAACGGTGACCATCCTCGGTGCGAGCAGCGATCACCTGGTCGTCGACATAAGTGCCCCGGCGCGCATCGGCACCGAGGTGGCGTTCCAACTCGACTACGCGGCGCTCCTGCGTGCGATGACCTCGCCGTTCGTGGCGAAGGAGTTCGTGTCGCCCAGCGGGCTACAGGCTTCGTAGGTCCAGGTAGATCGTCGACAGCCCGAAGAGCAGGATCACGACGACGACCGCCGCCGCCACCGGCATGAGTTTCTGGTAATCGACGCGCACGCGACGACCTCGCACCTTCGATGCGATGCCCTCGTACGCCGCGACCGCCGCGTGACCGCCGTCGAGCGGAGGCAGCGGGAGCAGGTTGAACAGGGCGACGAAGACGTTGATGGCCGCGAGCAGGCCGATCAGGACCCACCAGTTCCCGCCGACGATGTCACCGCCGTCGGCCACGATCCCGACGACCGAACGGGGTCGCTCCTGGGCCGTGAAGCCGCCCTTGGAGTTGGTGACGGTCTTGCCGTACCGCTCGATACCGCTGGCGGAGAACACCTTGCCCAGCGCACCGACGGTGTCTGAGACACCACTGCCGAACGTCGAGAACGTCCGCGGCACGGCGACCAGGCCGTTGACCGGCGTCGAGGTCAGGCTGCCGACGATGCCGACCCGCGGTGCGCCGTCGATCACCTTCGGCGTCGCGTGGACCGTGACGAGCTTCCCGTCACGCTCGACCGTGACCGCGAGGGTGTCGCCGCGATGATCACGGACGATCGGGCCGATCGATTCCCACTTCGTGATCTTGGTGCCGCCGATGGCGACGATCCGATCACCGGCCCGGATCCCGGCGGCCTGTGCCGGCGAGTTCGCGGACACCGTGTCGATGACCGTCGAAATCTTCTCCGGGCCGTGGAACACCAGCGCGGCGTAGATCAGCACGAGCGCCAGGCAGAGGTTGACGATGATGCCGGCGAGCACCGTGATCAGACGCTTCCCGACCGTCGCCTGCCGGTAGGTACGGGATTCGTCCTCGGGGTCGACCTCTTCGAGGTTGGTCATCCCGATGATGCGGACGTATCCACCCGCCGGAATCGCCTTCACGCCGTACTCGGTCTCGCCCCGCTGGATCGAC
Organism: Acidimicrobiia bacterium; assembly: GCA_038209455.1. Classification (GTDB taxonomy): domain Bacteria; phylum Actinomycetota; class Acidimicrobiia; order IMCC26256; family JAENVU01; genus JAENVU01. Next base: position 3,043 of record JBBQXR010000073.1, on the reverse strand, counting down.
CAGAGCTTCGGTCCGAACCCGAGGAAGAACTCGGTGACCTTCATCCCCGACTTCTTGGCGGCGATGTAGTGACCCCACTCGTGGAGCATTATCGTGAGGATCAACCCGACGATGATCGCCACGGTGACCGCCAGTGAGGGGCGAATGGCGATCAGGGCGATGACCGCGAGCACCAAGAACACTCCACCGGTGATCGCCTTGCGGGTCTCGACCGGCGGCGCATCGTCGCCCAACGGGTCCTTCATGCAGTAGCTCGCTTCTCGATGACGGCGGTGGCGCGGGCCCGCGCCATTCGATCTGCTTCCAGTACGTCGTCGACATCCTCGACGTTCCCGGTTCCGTGCTGGAGTACCGCGTCGACGATATCGGCGATTTCGACCCATGAGATCCGGCCGCCGAGGAACGCTTCGACCGCGACTTCGTTGGCTCCCGAGAGTGTTGCCGGTGCCCCACCACCGGCGCGACCGGCCGCATAGGCCAGGTTCAGGCAGGGGAACGCGTCCCGGTCCGGCGCCTCGAAGGTGAGCGAGCCCAGTGTCGACCAGTCGACCGGACCGAACGCCTCGTCGAGCCGGGCCGGTGCGCCGAGCCCGAGCCCGATCGGCAGCTTCATGTCGGGCATCGAGAGCTGCGCGATCGTGGCACCGTCGCGGAAGGTGACCATGCCGTGCACGACCGACTGCGGGTGGACCACGACCTCGATGCGGTCGAAGTCGACGTCGAACAACTCGTGGGCCTCGATGACCTCGAGTCCCTTGTTCATGAGCGTCGAGGAGTCGATCGTGATCTTCGGGCCCATCGACCAGGTGGGGTGCTTCAGGGCGTCCTCGATCGTCACCGACGCGAGCTGGTCACGGGTCCGACCCCGAAACGGACCGCCGCTGGCGGTGAGCACGATGGTCGACACTTCGGCCGCGGTACCCGACCGCAGCGCCTGGTACACCGCCGAGTGCTCTGAGTCGACCGGAACGATCTCGCCCCCGCCGGTGTCGCGGATCCGGCGCACCACCGGACCGCCGGCGATCAGGCTCTCCTTGTTGGCGAGCGCGAGTCGTTTGCCGGCACGCAGCGCGGCGATCGTGGCCGGCAGCCCGGCGAACCCGACCACCCCGTTGAGCACCACGTCGGCATCGTCGAGGGCCGCGAGGTCGGCCAGCACTTCGGGTCGGTCGCCGGCGAGCAGTGCCCGCTCGGGTGGGACGCCGAACTCGGCCGCCTGGGCCGCGAGCAGTTCACGGTTGGAGCCGGTCGCGAGGGCGACGACCTCGTATTCGTCGCGGTGCCCGCGAATGACGTCGAGGGCCTGGGTACCGATCGAGCCGGTGGAACCGAGGAGGACGACCCGGCGCGTCGCGCTCAACCGAGCTTCAGGGCACGGGCGAGGAAATACACCGCCGGCATGCAGAACAACAGCGCGTCGAACCGGTCCAGCACCCCGCCGTGACCGGGCAGGATCGCCCCGAAGTCCTTGATACCGAGGTCACGCTTGAGCATCGACTCCGCTAGATCGCCGAGCGGGGCCATGAACGCGATCGTGATGCCGAGCGCGAGCGCATCAGTGAGGTCGCCCCACGGAGTGATCTGCTTGACGATGAGTACCGAGGCGATGATCGATCCGGTCATCCCGCCGATGAGGCCCTCGACCGTCTTGTTCGGGGAGATGGCCGGCGCGAGGCGGGTCTTGCCGAACTGCGAGCCGACGAAGTACCCGAAGATGTCGTACGCGATCACCGGAACGGCCACGCCGATGATGAGTCCCACACCGTTCTGGAACGACAGGAGGAGCCCGGCGAAGCCACCGATGACGCCGACGTACACGAAGCCGCCGACTGTGACCGCGACGTTCACCATGGGCCGGGTGTGGACGACCTCGAATACGAACCACAGCAGCGTGAACACCATGACGAGCGGTATCACGAAGACGAACGCGAACTCGCCGCGGTCGTAGGCAAGGGGCACCATGGTGACCGCACCGAGGATCGCTACGAGCGTGGCCGGCCGGAACCCGCGGGCGTGGAGTGCCTGGAACAACTCGAACGTGCACACGCCGACGACGACGGTCGCCAGGACCATCGTGACGCCGCGTCCGAGCGAGAGGCACACCAACGCCAGGACCGCCATCCCGACGCCGGAGACGATGCGCACGACCATGTCGGGGCGCTCGGCACCGAGACCCAACGGATCCTCGGTGCGGATACTGGGGCGTGGCCGGGGCGAGGGCGTGGTGCGGACCCGTCGGGCTGCGACCTCACGGTCGAAAGCGACGTCGTCGTCCTCGGGCGGTAGCGCGAGCGCGCTCAGGCCCATCTCGTCGTCGAGGGCGGGTTCGAGTCCGTCGAAGGTCTCCAGTTCCTGGTCGGTCCAGCCGACCGCGCCGCCGGTGCGGTACCGCAGACCGGCACCCGATTCGGTGGAGTCGTCGTCGCCGAGGATGATCGGGACCTCGCCGGTGGCGGGCTCGCTCCAGTGCGGGAGGCCTTCAGGCGCCGGTGCCGAACCCGACTCGACCGCTTCACTCGGTGGGAGGGGCGCGACGTCGCCGGCCTCCGGATCCACGGCCGCGATCGCCTGAGTCCCCTGGGGATCCCAGTCGGCATCATCGAAGTCGCTGCTCAGGACGGGCTGCTCCGCGGTGGGTTCCTCGTCGACCTCGTCCCGATCGGCCGCCGGCCGAAACGGCTGGTCGACCAAGTTCGTGATCTCGGTGCGAAACGACTCGTCGCTCGTGTGGTCGACGGATCCGGCATCGGATTGTGGGTCGGATTCGGGGTCGCCGAGGCGGCGGGCGACCGCCTCGCCCGACTCGACGACGGCGTGCGCTTCCTCCGCGCCGATGATCCGGACGCCTTCGCCGGCGATCGGCGGTCTCACCACCGGACGCTGACTGGTCTCGTTGTCTTCGTCGTGACGATCAGTCACGGCACTACCCCCCGTGGCGCACCTGGAACCACGCGCACCCTAGACCGACTGGGCCTTTGGCCCCAGTACCCACCGGTGACCGCCTCAGACCTCGAGCAGCTCGTGTTCCTTGTGCCCCAGCATC
>JBBQXR010000072.1:0-11334 GCA_038209455.1 Acidimicrobiia bacterium | reverse complement strand
GAAGTGGTGATGCCGACTGCACAAGAGGACCCCGACCTCGACGCTGCTGTCGCCACCCTCTTCCCAGGCCTTCGTGTGGTGCGCCTCACACCAGCCGGGAGGTTTCTCGCAGCCGGGCCATCGACAGTGCTGATCTCGGGTGACGATCGCACGCCGGATGGCGGCCGGGAAGATCCGTTGGGCGCGGCCGACATCGATCGGCTCGGAGTTCGGGCCGGTCACCACCCGGCTGATCGGCGAGTTGCAGAGCATCGTCTCGACCTCGGCGACATCGAGGGGCCCGATGAACCCGCCGTCCATACGGCCGGTGAGATCCACGGTCGCAGCAGGCGAGTGCGGCGCATGCCGCCGGTTCAGCTGATCCAGCAGGGTGGACCAGTCGATGACGACGGCCGCGCTGAGCGATGCCATGTTCGCATCCACGCCGGCCTCCATCGCGACGCGACAGATGCGGTACAACGCGTCGGCCCGCCGCTCCGCGTGGGTGCGGTCGTCGTCGGGCGCAGGCGGATCGGTGAACGCTTGCAGGACGCGATAGATGGTCTCGCCCTTGAGGCCGCGGATCTCGGCGTCGAGCACCAGGCCGTCACCGACGATGGCGGCACGGAGCCCGGACCGGTCGGGCGGGAGCTTTCCGTCGCGCTGGGCGCAGGCGCGGAAGTGCGCGGTCATCCGCCCGAGCGACCACATGTCCTTGCGCTTCGCCACGGCGAGGAAGTCGGCTTCCGATGCTTGGAGTTCGGCATCGAATCCTTCGACCCGGGCTCGGGTGATGGCCCGCATCGCACCCGACGTGATGGTCCCGTCGCGCCACGCGATACGCGTCTCGGGCAACAACTCGCCGACCTCGCACGCGTCGATCGCACCCCGGACGTCGGCGGTGCGCATCCCGGCCTGCCAGCGGAGCCACGCGTCGGTGGATTGGTACCCGTCCACGGTCAGGGAACCGCGCCGGTGGGCGGCGGTGACGACGTCGGCGAAGCCGGCTTCGAGTCGGTCCATCTCGCGACGCATCCGCAGCAGGAAGCCGGGCAGCTCGGCCTCCGAGAGGTTCGCGGCCTCGACCGTCAGCATGGTGTCGACCGCGCTCCGAAGGGTCCGGATCGGTGATTCCGAAGCCTCCGTGATGTCCATATCCGTGCCTACCCAGTTGAGGGATGAAGTGGTCGAGAACCTGCCGAACTCGTTGAAATCAGACTATCGAACACCAGTTCGATCGTCAAGGGGAATTCCAAAAATTCGTCAACAAATGCAGGGCGAATCGGTGCGCGCGCCGGCGTCCGAATCGCCGGTACGCACCGACCGGGTTCAGGGGCGCTCGATTGCCGCGCTCCAGTCGTCGCGGGGCGCCGCCAAGACCGCCTGATCGGTACGCATCCGGGCCACGTGACCGTCGGCGATCATGCGGACGAACGCGGGTTCACCTTGCGCGGCCCACGTCTCGATGCCGTCGATACTCGCGGCCATCCGCCTGGCGACGCGGTCGAGGAAACGAGGTCCCAGTCGATGATCCCGACCACGTGCCCGTCGCGTACGACGACGCGGGTACCGAACCGCCATGTCGCGCGTCGGCCGGTCAGAACCGCGCCCGTTTCGACGCGCGAATTGCCGGCGGGACCCCGTATTCCGGCGCCGAATGCGGGGGGAGGCGGCGGTGGCGGTTCCGGTGACCCGGGCCGGGCTGGCTTAGGGTCACGGGCATGACCGATATGCCTCCGTCCCCGACCGTCGCCCCCGCCGACGGCACCCTCGGCGTGCTGTGCGTGGGCCTCGGCGCCGTGACGACCACCCTCATCGCCGGTGTCGAACTGGCCAAGCGCGGCCAGGAGGAGCCGGTGGGTTCCCTCACCCAGATGGGGACCATCCGCATCGGCAAGCGCACCGACGGCAACGTCCCGCGGATCCAGGACTTCGTGCCGCTCGCGAGCCTCGGCCAGATCGTGTTCGGCGCCTGGGACCCGTACCCGGACGATGCCTACACCGCCGCCAGCAGGGCCGGTGTGCTGGACCAGGGCCGCCACCTGGAGGGCATCGCCGACGCGCTGCGTGCGATCCAGCCGATGAAGGCCGCGTTCGACGGTAACTACGTCAAGCGCCTCGACGGTAAGAACGTGATGGCCGCCACGTCGAAGCGCGAGATGCTCGATCAGATCCGCGTCGACATCAACACGTTCAAGGACGAACACCTCTGCGACCGCGTCGTGATGATCTGGTGCGCCTCCACCGAGATCTACATCGAGACCGGGCCCGCCCATGCGGACCTCGCCGCGTTCGAAGCTGCGATCGACGCGGAGGACCCGACGATCGCGCCGTCGATGCTCTACGCGTATGCCGCACTCCTCGAGGGGGTGCCGTTCGCCAACGGCGCGCCGAACCTCGCGGTCGACACACCGGTCCTGCGCAAGTACGCCGAGGACCACAACGTCCCGATCTCGGGCAAGGACTTCAAGACCGGTCAGACGCTGCTCAAGACCGTCCTCGCCCCGATGCTCAAGGCGCGCAGCCTCGGTCTGGCCGGGTGGTACTCCACCAACATCTTGGGCAACCGCGACGGCGAGGTGCTCGACGACCCGGAGAACTTCAAGACCAAGGAGGTCTCGAAGCTCGGTGTGCTCGAGGACATCCTCGAACCGGAACGGTTCCCGGCGCTGTACGGCGACGTGTACCACAAGGTCCGGATCAACTACTACCCGCCGCGTGGTGACAACAAAGAGGGTTGGGACAACATCGACCTCTTCGGTTGGATGGGCTACCCCATGCAGATGAAGGTCGACTTCCTGTGTCGCGACTCGATTCTCGCGGCACCGCTCGCACTCGACCTCGTCCTGTTCATGGACCTCGCGCAACGTGCCGGGATGGGCGGAATCCAGGAGTGGCTGAGCTTCTATTACAAGTCGCCCCAGACGCCGCCGGGGCTCTACCCCGAGCACGACCTCTTCATCCAGCAGACCAAGTTGAAGAACACGCTGCGATGGATGATGGGGGAGAACCCGATCACCCACCTCGGTCAGGACTATGACGACCTCGAGGACGTGTAGTCGGCCCGTTCGATCGCCGCCCGCCGCCTCGCGGGCGTAGCTTCGGCTCCCTGCCTCGCGTGTCCGCTCCGCTCACGGTGCGGTTCCCAAGATGGCCGACGGAGGTACCGATGATCAAACGGGTGTTCAAGAACCTCTCGCTGCGCAACGACGACGTACCCGCCGAGAGTGTCCAACTCGAACGCGACGGCTATGCGGTGATCGCCGACGTGTTCTCGACGGCGGAGATCGACGCGATGCGCGCGGAGCTCGACGCGGCGTTCGTCAACTATCCGGTCGAGCGCGGTCGCAGCGATGCCGCCGAGTTCCGGTACGAGATGTTGAACCGCAGCGCCGCGTGCCAGGCCGCCGTGGGACACCCGCGCATCCTCGCCGTCATCGAGCCCCTGCTCGCCGAGGACTGTCACGTGATCGCCAACACCGCGTGGCGCAATCCGCCGGAGTTCGCGGGTGGACCGTGGCACTGCGACGCGGGGCCTCACGTGCCGCGCGCCGAGGGTGTGGAGTGGGACGACCGCATCCCGTACCCGGTGTTCGCGATCGGGGCGCACCTCTACCTCAAGGACTGCACGCTCGCCGACGGTCCCACCGCGGTGGTGCCGGGCAGTCACCGGTCGGGACGCATGGCTCCGTTCGATCGGCTCTGGGACGCCGACCTCACCTACGACGGCCGTCCGCCGGCGCTACTCACCGCGCGCGCCGGCGACGTCGCGATGTTCGTCTCGGACTGTTGGCATCGGGGCGTGCCCGCGTCGGGCGGGACCGGACGCGACTTTCTCCAGGCCCACTACGGGCGCCGCGACATCGCGCAACGGCTACGGACCACCGACACGGTGCACCAACTCAGTGCCGACGCGGAAGCTCGCGCTCGCGCCGGGACCGAGCGGGCGCAGTCCCTCGTGGGCCTCCACCCACCCGTGTTCTACGACGGCTAGCGAGACGCCTCTTCGGGTGCTCTGCTCGCGCTCCTGATGGCCATGCCTGACGTGGGGCGCGCTCCGCGCCTGCTCGCCTTCGCTCGTTCCTCGCTCCGGCTCGGGTGGTGAGCGGAGCGTTCAGTCGTCGCCCTGGCCGCCGTGGCCGCCGTGGCCGTGGTCGCCCGACGGGACGGACGGGGCCGATGGTGGCGGGGTGGCGTGGTGGTCGCCGTCGTCTCCCTGGTGGTCCTGACCCTGGTCGTCGCCAGCGTCGTCCGGCGCGTCGGCCGTCGTGGGCGGCGGAGTCGACGATGTGACCGTGTCGTCGCACTCGCCCTCGTGGTCGTGCGCGGCGGCGGAGACCGCGGCGCCGTGGCCCGGGCCCGGCGGGGTGTCGTGCGCGACCTGGGATACCTGCTCGCCGTGGGTCGTGCAGGTGGTCGGATCGACGACCGGAGGGTCCACCGGAACCCCGGCGGGGGGATCCGTCGGCGTGGTCGTGGGATCCGTGACCGGGATGGTCGTCGGCTCGGTGGTGGGGTCGGTGCTCGGATCGACCGCGACCTTCGGCGCCGGTTCCTTCACGACCGCTGCGGCCGCGACCGCGAATCCTCCGAGCGAGACAGCGGCGACGACCGCGCCGGCAACCTTCGCCCGCCACCGATGAGACGTTCCGATACCCACGACCAACTCCTTCTCGACGGCGCGAGGGAGTTATCGGCAGCCGAACCACTCAAACTGGAATATTCACGCCAAACGCTCGGCGCGCAGGGCGCTACGGCGGACCTTGCCGGCGTCGTCACGGAGGGGATCGGCTACGAACTCGAAGGTGCGCGGCACCTTGTAGCGCACCAGTCGGTCGCCGAGGTGGGCGACCAGGTCCTCGGCCGTGACCGCCGCGGTCGTCTGCACGATGGCGTGGATGCGATTGCCGAGATCGTCGTCGGGGAAGCCGATGACACAGCTCGAAGCGACCGCGGGGTGTTCGTCGAGAGCGGCTTCGATCTCGGCGGGGTACACGTTGGCGCCGCCGGTCAGGATCATGTCGGCCGACCGGTCGCCGAGGAACAGGTATCCGTCGGCGTCCATGTGGCCCATGTCGCCGAGCGACTCCCACCCGTCGCCGGTGCTGCGAGCCTCGGCCCCGACGTAGCGATAGGTGGTGACGCCTTCCGGAGCGCGCATGAACACCTCGCCCTGCTCGCCGCGTGGCACCTCATTGCCGTCCGGGCCGAGGATCTTCATCTCACCGACGATGGGACGTCCGACCGAGCCCGGATGCTCCAACCACTCGTCGCCCTTGATCACGGTGACGGCCTGGGCCTCGGTCCCTGCGTACAACTCCCAGATCTTCTCCGGCCCGAGCCATTCGATCCAGGATCGCTTCAACCAGTCGGGACACGGTGCGGCGAGGTGGAACACGACGTTGAGTGACGACAGGTCGTGACGCGTCCGCTCTTCCTCGGGCAGCTTCCAGATGCGTTGCATCATGGTGGGCACGGCGTACATCCAGTCGACGGAGTATTCCTCGATGAGCGCGAGTGCGCGGTGCGCGTCGAAGCGTTCCATCACGATGATGTGGTTGCCGATGAAGAGCGCGGCCACCGAGAAGCTCAGCGGACCGTTGTGGTACAGCGGCCCGCTCGCGAGGTGCACACCGTTCTCGGTCATGCCGAATGCCACCGCGGTGAGGCTCACGCCTTCGGTCACCGACGGGCCACCGGCGACGATGAGTTTCGGGCGGCCCGTGCTCCCACCCGAGGTGGGCGCCTTCCAGGACGCGGCGATCTTGAGCGGTAACGGCGCGTCGGAGAGCGCGGGGTCGGGCACGAAACCCACGGGCACGGTCACGCGGCCGGCTGCGTCGAGGCCGACCACGAGTGACGGATCCGCCAGCTCGACGATTGCCTCGAGTTCGAGGCGCGGCAGTTTGGCGCTGACCGGGGCTGGAGTCGCGCCCAGCTTCCAGACTGCGATCGTCGCTTCGAACCATTCGATGCTGTTGGGCAGGCCGATCGTGACGAAGGAGTCCTGGGTGACGCCGAGTTCCGCGTACGCACGAGCGAGGCGGTTGGTGTGCGTGTCGAGTTCGGCGCGCGTGACGGTGCGCGACCCGTCGGTGACGGCGGGGTGGTCGGGGTCCGCGGCGGCGAGGGCGGCGAGCGTCGCCGCAAACGGCGTGGGTGCAGGGGCAGCGGTGGCGGGCATGCCCGCACGGTATCCCGGTGGTCCCGGATCGGTCTGGGAGCGATCGTCGGAAACCCGGACATCGCCGGCTGACTACGCTTCCGCACTCGCATCCTGGGGAAAGGCGTCTTCATGAATCGGAAGTCCACGCGGGATCAGCTCGTCCGCGGTCTCGAGGCTGCGAGCAAGCGGCTGGGGTACGAGCTGCAACCGATCCAGAAGCCGCCCGCGATCCGTCCGAACGTGGTGCCGCCAACGGTCACGCCCCTCGAACCGGTGTGGCCGCTGCCGCGCAACTCCAGCATCACGGATGACGAGATCCGCGCCGCGCTCGCCGAGTTCGAACACTGGCACTACGCATTTGCGTTCGACGGCGGAGTGTCCTTCTCCGCCACGCACAAGTTGGTGCGTGCCATCACGGACGCGCCCGAGCGTCCGTTGCAACGGTTCCGCCACTTCATGCCCGATGTGCTCGCGGCCAACGGGGGATCGATCGAGGGTCTGCGGGTGCTCGACATCGCGTGCAACTCGGGGTTCTGGTCGATCCAGTGCGCCCTGCTCGGCGCCCAGGTCACCGGGTTCGACGCGCGCCCGGAGTTGGTGGCCCAAGCCAACCTCATCAAGAGCATCGTGGGAATCGACAACGTCGAGTTCAAGCAGTTGAACTTCTTCGACATGACTCCCGAAGCCCTCGGCGGTCAGTTCGATGTCGTGCTCAACCTGGGTGTCCTGTACCACCTGCCTGACGCCCTCGACACGCTCGAGCGGACGCGCAAGATGGCGACCAAGCACATCCTCCTCGACACCGGTGTGCACACGACCACCAACGCCGCGGTCTACGTCCGGTGGGAGAACCCGTACGACATCCACGCCGCTGCCGATCCGGGCATCGTGGCGCTGCCGAGCCGGAGCGCAGTCGACTACATGCTTGAACACGTCGGGGTCTCGAGCTGGTACGAGGTCCCGATCCGGTCGGACGACATGCCGCTCGACTACCAGCGTCGTAGCCGTACCTCTTGGATGATCACCGTCTGACTTCGGCCGGACGGCTCGCGTCATGAAGGTCCATGTGATGACGGGCGGCACCCCGCTCCGCGATTTCGCAACGCTGGCGCGTGACGCCGCGGGCGCCGGCTTCGCGGGTCTGGTGATCACCGAATCGGGACGCACCGCCTACCTGTCGGCCGCGGTCGCAGCGGTGGAGGATGTCGATCTCGACTTGGCGACCGGAGTCGCAGTCGCGTTCCCGCGCAGTCCGATGGTGACCGCGGCCACCGCGTGGGAGTTGGCGCAGGCATCCGGCGGACGCTTTCGCCTCGGCCTCGGCACCCAGGTGCGCGCCCACATCGAGCGCCGGTACTCCTCGCCGTTCGACCATCCGGGCCCGCGCCTGCGGGAGTACGTGGAGGCGGTGAAGGCCTGTTTCGCAGGGTTCCGCGGCGAGCGGCTCGACCTATCACGAGCAGACCCTCCTGCCGAACCTCGCAACCGGTCGCGGCGGGGCCGGGCTCGAGGACTACACGGTGTTCGTCCCGATCTTCACCGCGGCGGGTGACACCGCCGAGGAACGGGCGCGTTGGCGGGAGACGACCCGCACGATGATCGGCTTCTACGGGTCGACGCCCAACTACGCGTTCGTCTTCGACCAGATCGGCCGGCCCGGTACCACCGACGCGCTCCGTGCCGCGCAGAAGACCGGTGACCCGGCGGGAATGAACGCGGTGATCGACGACGAGATCCTCGACCACTTCATCGTGGAAGGTCCGTGGGACGAGATGCTCGACCGCGTCGTGGATCGGGTAACGGCCCTGCGCGGGACCGACGTACAACCCGTGCTGTACCACGCAGGCAGGACGTACCGGCGCGAACCTGAGGCGTTCGCCCGCTTCGGCGCACTCGCCGCCGCGCCCCGCGACCGCTGACCCGACGGCAATCAACTGTCGGCGAGCAGGCCGCGAGGTTGCCCGCTACCGTCACGACGCGTCCTCGAGCGCGTCACCCCGACGAGCGAGGGTCTCCAGCATTCGGGGAGTTCATTCGGCGATTCAGTACTCAAGGAGCGCGGCCGTGGTCCGGACCGACGAGAGACCGGGGACACCAGTGTCGCTCGAACGCATCGGGGGCTATCCGCATCCGGTGTTGCGAGCCCTGTTCTGGCGGCAGGGCATCGCCAAGGCATTGCCGACCGAACACGGCATCTCGCTCCATCGGCTGACCTACTGGACCTCGAGCCCGGACGATGAGTGCGTTCGGGCCTCGGCATTGGTCGCGCTGCCACGGAGACGCGACCGGTTCCGCGGCATCGTGAGCTGGCAGCACGGCACCGAGTCTCTGCGCACGGCCGCGCCTTCCGCGAAACACCTCTTCCACGGGGTGCTCCCGGCGGCCGTCTTTGCCGGACACGGATATGTGCTGGTCGCGCCCGATTACCTCGGGTACGGAGTTTCCGATCGTGCGCACGATTACTTCCTCACGGACAACATGGCGAACGTGGTGCGCGATTGCATCCACGCTGCCACGACCGCGATCGCGCAACGCGAGATTGCGGTGCCGCCGGATCTCTTCCTCGCCGGTTTCTCCGAAGGCGGTCATGCCACCCTCGCGGTCCATCGCCGCTTGGAGCGAGCTCCGATCGATGGGCTCAGCCTCAGCGCGTCGGCCCCGGTCGCGGCTCCGGGCGATCTGGCCGAGGCCGGTCTCGCAGGAGCGCTCACTGGCGCGTCCAGATATTCCAGTCTCTACATCGCGTGGCTGGCCACCACGTATGCCCGCCACTACTGCGAACCGCTCGCGAGTGTGCTCGTCCCGGAGTCGGCCGCGGTCGCCGACTCGCTCTTCGACGGGACCCATGACAGCGATCAGACCGTCGCGGCGCTCCCATCCCGACCGCGCGCGATGTTGCAGGCGAGCTTTCTTGCCGCGTCCGAGCGCAACGAGGATCACTGGTTCCTGTCCCGGCTACGAGAAAACAGCCTTCTCGACTGGGCACCGCTCGCCCCGATCCGCGTGTACTACGGCGCAAGGGATGTCGATGTCACGCCCGTGCAGGCCGAGCTCCTGCAACACAACCTCTGCGCTCAGGGCGGAGACTGCACCGCGATCTCGGTCGGCGACGTCGACCACGACGAGACGATCCTCCATGCGGCACCACTGCTCAGGAACTGGTTCGACGAACTCGTAGATCGACGGGGCTGAGCGTCGAATCCGGCGTTGGTCGTCTCGATGCTCCGGTCGTGGTCAATCACGAGCGCTCGTTCCCGAAGCCGGGGCGTTGTCAGCAGCACCGCTGCGGGGTCGTGGTTGCGATGACTTTCCCGTGGCCGTCGAGGCCCTGAGCGTCGCCGACGGCACCGAACCCGCCGCTGCCGGGACCGACGAACGTGGCGAATGCGGCCCAGCCGTCGATGGCCTTCATCTCGTCGAACGAGCCGCTGCTGAGCCGGACGCGCACGCGGTCGATACCCGCGGTCGAAAACGCGGCCAGCGTCAGGGGGAGGTCCCCGCTGTTGGCGGTGGTCGATCCGTCGGGGTGAACAACTCGCAAGAGACTGTTGATCGCTCGCGGTACCAGGGCAGGGCTCGCGGTCAAAGGGGTGTCGAGCGCCGTCAGCCGATACCAGGCCATCCCGGGTGCCGAGAAGTCGAACTCGACGCCCGGCCGCATGGTGTTCTCACATCCGGGTCGAACGCTGGGTTCCGGCACCGGAATCATTGGGCAGTCACCCGCTTCGGCGGTCGACACCATGCCCGTGCGTGCGACGACGGTGAGGGCGTCTGACGATGTGTGGCTGAACAGGAACCGAAGCCCGTTCGACGGCGGTGCGTTGTCGGCGACGCTCGTGACCCCGGCGCCGGTGTCGGTGGTCGACGCGTGAGGCTTCGACGTCGGCGTGGTGTGTGCGTCATTCACCACCGAGCCGCTACACGCGGCGAGCAGGACCACGACCAGAGCGATTCGCGAATGTCTCACGCGTACAGAGTGCTCGCTCCGCCGGCGAAGTACCAGCGCGACCGGGTCACGGCTCGCGCTCGCCGACATCTATCGAACGCTGATCACGGACCGGTCGGTCTCCAGAATGTCGGATCGGCGTCAGCGTTCCGAGGCAGCTGCGGCGAGAGCGGCGAGTACCCGTGATGGGTGGAGCGGTTGGTCGTGCACCGTTGCGCCGGCCTGCGCGAGTGCGTCGGCCACGGCGTTGAAGACGGTGGGAGGTGCGCCGATCGCGCCACCTTCCCCCACGCCCTTGTGGCCTCCGGGGGTGAGCGACGGTGTCTCGACGTGCCCGTAGACGATGTCGGGGATCTCGGCCGCGGTCGGGGCGAGGTAGTCCATGAACGTCGTCGCGAGCGGGTTACCGTCGGCGTCGTAGATCGCGTGCTCGTAGAGCGCGCCGCCGATGCCTTGCGCCACGCCGCCGGCCACCTGACCTTCCACGATCATCGGGTTGATCATCACGCCGCAGTCCTCACTGGCGACGTACTGCGTGAGCGTGACAATGCCGGTGTTCGGGTCGATCTCGCAGGTGCACATGTGGCACGCGTTCGACCACATGAACGGCGGCGACTGGAAGCGGGTGATGACTTCGATGCCCGGGGACACATCGGGTGGGAGCTGCTCGGGCGCGTAGTGCGCAACGCGCGCGACCTCGGCCAGGGGGAGGGTGATCGACGGCGTGCCGCGCACGCTGATGACACCTTCGGTGATCTCGAGGTCGCCGGGGGCAGCTTCGAGTAGATGCGCGGCGATCTCGGTGACCTTGGCGCGCGCCTCGAGCGCAGCCTGGCGGACGGCGGCGGCGAGGATCGGCCCGCTGCGGCTCCCGCCGGTCCCACCACCGAAGGGACTCGAAGCGGTGTCGCCCTGGTGGACCGAGACGTCATCGGGGTGGACGCCGAGATGATCGGCCACCAGCTGCGCGGTGGTGGTCTCCAGTCCCTGACCGTGCGCACCGGAACCGAGCGCGACGTCCACGTGGCCGTCGGGTCCGACGCGGAGGTGGGTGGGTTCCACGCTGAGCGCACCCATCCCGGTCTGGGGTTCGAGGTAGAGGCCGGTCCCGATGCCGATGAGCCGGCCCTCGGCCGTGGCCGCCGCCTGGCGGACCCGGAACTCGTCGTATCCGATGAGCTCCGCCGCCTGCTCCAGTGTCTCGGCCGGCGAGACCTCCTCGGCGACGAGACCGCTCGCGTAC
>JBBQXR010000071.1:0-11359 GCA_038209455.1 Acidimicrobiia bacterium | reverse complement strand
GCACTGATCGCGAGCGCGCCGGTCGCCGGGTCGGGCACGGCCGCCACCGTTGCCTGGTTCAGGACGCTGCCGTTGAAATAGATGGTGATGATGCCCTTGCCGGCCCGCACCTTGGGGACCGCCGGATCCGACGCGTTCTGTTGGGTCCGCTGCTGACTGTTGGCACCGCCACTCGAACTGCCCGAACTCGACGTGCTCGCCGCGTCCTGCTTCGTGATCGTCGTGGGGAAGGTCGACGCGTTGAGGGTCTTCATCGCCGCGTCCGGGATCGGCCCGATGATCGTCTCGAGCGCGTAACGGTCGAAGTCGACCCGGCCCGACGTCGCGTCGTTCGTCTCGAGGGTGTGGGTCGCCCGGAACGCGACCTTCGGGGCGGTGGCCGCGATCACACTCGTCTCGCTCGGACGAGTGGCGAACGCCAGGAGTGACCCGATGAGGGCGCCAACGACCAAGATCCACCAACGGCGGCGCAGGATCCTGAGATAGTCGAGTGGTCTCATCGCGGTGTGTGGGCCCCCCAGGCCAGGGTGATCGTCGGATCGCATACCACGACCGAGCGGCCATCGCGGACGAAGGCCACGCAGTGTAGCCGTGCCCTCGACGGTCGATCCATAGGCACCTCGGCCCACCACACCCGTCCAAATGCACTGAAAACCGGACAGGGAGCGCCTGAGTACCTATGAAGAACCTGAGGCCAGTTACCACGGAGAGTGGGAACTCCACCGCTGACGCGAGCATCCGGAGCGGACCGGGACCCGAATGCCAAGCACCGGCGGGCGTCTACGATGCCCGACCTTCCGTACGTGATCAGGAGGTCGGTGCCGTGCCGACGCTGGCGAAGCAGGCACTGAAGTGGTCGGCGGCAACCGTCGATCGCTTCGTGCACCCGCCGAGCGGTGTCGTGGTCCTGATCTACCACCGCGTCGGCGGCGGCTCGGACCTCGACGTCGACCTCCCGATCGCCACCTTCACGGCCCAGATGGAGTACCTCGCAGCCAGCGGGCGGGTCGTCACCATCGACGAGGCGCTCGACCGCCTCGACGGTCCCGGGGCAGCCGGTCCGGCGCCCGTCGTGATCACCTTCGACGACGGCACCGCCGATTTCGCCGACGTCGCCTTCCCGATCATGGAGCGCCATGAGTTGCCGTCCACGCTCTACGTCGCCACTGCTTTCGTCGACGAGCAGCGGGACTTCCCCCGGGCCGGGCGTCCGCTCTCGTGGTCGGCCCTGCAGGACGTGCATGCAACCGGACGGGTCACGGTCGGATCCCACACCCACACCCACGCGCTGCTCGACCGACTCCCACCGCACGAGATCGACACGGAGCTCGACCGGGCCGACGACCTCATCGAGAGCCACCTCGGTATGCGCCCGCACCACTTCGCGTATCCGAAGGCCGTGGCAGGCTCATCCCCCGCCGATGCGGCGGCGCGCGCCCGGTACCGTTCGGCCGCGCTCGCGGGGACTCACGCCAACCGTTTCGGCACCACCGATCCTCATCGCCTGGCGCGGAGCCCGGTGCAGTGCAGCGATGGAACGCGCTATTTCATGGCCAAGGTCGCCGGCGGGATGCGATTCGAGGACACGCTGCGCGTACTCGCGAATCGCTGGCGCTACCGGGACGCCACCGGATGACCCGACGGCTGGTCCACGTCACGACCACCGACATGAGCCTCGAACTGCTGTTGGGCCCGCAGCTCAGCGCGTTCGTGGCCGCCGGATACGAGGTCATCGGCGCGTCGGCGGCCGGCCGATACGTCGATGCGATCGAAGCGCGGGGTGTCCGCCACGTGGCCCTCTCCCACGCGACCCGTTCGATGGCGCCACAGCACGATCTTGCGGCGGGGTTCGAACTCCGCCGACTCTTCGCCGATCTCCGGCCCGACATCGTCCACACGCACAACCCGAAGCCCGGCGTCTACGGCCGGCTCGCCGCGCGTGCGGCGGGGGTCCCCGCCATCGTGAACACCGTGCACGGGCTGTACGCGATGCCCGACGATCGGCTGGCCAAGCGGGCCGTGGTGTACTCGCTCGAGCGGATCGCGGCCGCAGCGTCGGATGCCGAACTGGTCCAGAACGCCGAGGACATCCCGACCCTCCGATCGTTGCGGATTCCCGACGCCAAACTCACGGTGTTGGGCAACGGCGTCGACCTCGACCGATTCCGACCGGATCGCATCACCCCGGAACGTCGCGCCGAGCTCCGCACCGAATGGGGGGCCGGGCCCGACGACATCGTGTGCGGCGCGGTCGGCCGGCTGGTCTGGGAAAAGGGATACCGCGAACTCTTCGCCGCGGCGACGCGCCTGCGTGGTCACCGCCCGCGTATTCGATTCGTCGTCGTCGGTGGTCTCGACGAGGCCAAGGCCGATCAACTTGCCCGCGCCGACCTCGACACGGCCGAGGCCCAGGCCGACATCACGTTCCTCGGACTCCGAGACGACGTCGAGGACCTCTATCCCGCGATGGATCTCTACGTGCTCGCTTCCCACCGGGAAGGGTTCCCGCGGTCGGCGATGGAAGCCGCGGCCTCTGGACTCCCGGTGGTCGCGACCGACATCCGGGGCTGTCGGCAGGTGGTCGCTTCAGGGAGTACCGGAACCTTGGTTCCACCGGGGTCGCCGGACGCCTTGGCGACCGCGATCGCGGTCATCGCCGACGACGAGCCGCGACGGACCGCGATGGGGCGCGCGGCCATCGCCAAGGCCCGCGCCGAGTTCGACGACCGGACCATCGTCGCCACCACCCTGGCCACCTACGACCGACTCCTCGCCCGTCCGTCGC
The DNA here is from genome assembly GCA_038209455.1 of Acidimicrobiia bacterium. GTDB lineage: Bacteria > Actinomycetota > Acidimicrobiia > IMCC26256 > JAENVU01 > JAENVU01. The sequence continues at coordinate 8,574 of JBBQXR010000071.1, read as the reverse complement.
TGCGGGGCACGCCCCGATGACCATCCGTGCCGCGACCGAAGCCGACCTCCCACGGGTGGCCGAGTTGCACGGAGCGCGTATCAGCGAGGGATTCCTGAGCAGCCTCGGACCTGCCTTCCTCCGACGGCTGTACCGGCGCGTCCTGCGCACCCCGGACGCATTCCTCCTCGTCGCCGTGCGCGACGAGGCACACGACGGCGAGCAGATCGACGGCTTCGTCGCCGGGGTGGCGGACCTCTCGCGGCTCTACCGGACGTTCCTGGTCCGCGACGGCGTGATCGCCACGATCGGCGCGGCGCCGCGCGTGCTCCGAACGGTGCCGCGGGTGTTCGAGACACTGAGGTATCCCACTGCCACCGCCGACCTCCCCCCGGCCGAAATCCTCGCCGTCGCGGTGGCAAAAGCGCGAGCCGGGCACGGCATCGGCACTGCGCTGGTCCGCGCCGCGACGGCGGAGTTCGAACGGCTGGCCATCACCACCGCGAAGGTCGTCACGACGGCCGACAACGGCGCCGCGATCGCCATGTACGAGGCGGCCGGATACCGGTCGACGATCGCGCTCGAGGTCCATCCGGGCCGCGCGTCGAAGGTGCTGGTGTGGACGGCGTCCTAGCCCTGGCGATCGGCCTCGTCGGTGGCGTCGTCCTCACGCCGATTGCCCGGCACGTCGCAATTGCGTGCGACATCGTCGACCGGCCCGGCGAACTCAAGCCCCAGCGCGTCCCGATCGCGTATCTCGGTGGCGTCGCGGTGGCGCTCGCCGCGGCGAGTGGCGCCATCCTCGCGGGACGACCCCTCGTCCTCATCCCCATGGGCCTCGCGCTCCTCCTCGGTCTCGCCGACGATCTGCGTCCACTCGCCGTTTCCGTGCGCGTGGCCGTCGAACTCGCGGTCGCCGCGATCAGCGGTGTCGTCGTCCCCGGGCCGCCGATCGCCCGTGTCGCCACGGCGGTGCTGGTACTCGGTCTCCTGAATGCAGTGAACCTGCTCGACGGCCAGGACGGGCTGGCGGCGGGGGTCGGGGTGGTCATCGGAGTTGCCTTCGCGTCGCTCGGCGGTGCCGCAACCCCGCTTGGGCTCGGCCTCGCCGGCGCGCTCCTCGGATTCCTCGTCCTCAATCGTCCACCCGCGCGTATTTACCTCGGCGACGCCGGTGCGTACTTCGTCGGAACGACCGTCGCGCTCCTTCCTGCACTGACGCACGCCGCCGGCAGCCGCTGGTCGATCTGGTGGGCCGTGCCGTTACTGGTTGCCGTCCCGGTCGCCGACACTGCGATCGCCATCGTGCGCCGCCTGCGTGCCCGCCGCCCGCTCCTCAGCGGCGACCGCAGCCACGTCTACGACCAGCTCGTCGATCGCGGCATGAGCATCGGCGGCTCGACTGCGGTGTGCATCGCAGCCCAGGTCATGTTCGGCGGGATCGGACTGGCGGCGACCCGCGCCGCTCCCGCGCTCACCCTCGCCGTCACCCTCGGGACCGCGGTGGTGGTCGCGGTGCTGGCCGCGAGCGCCGGGCTGCTCACGACCGCGGGCGACTCCGATGGCGGCCGGCCGAGCTAGGCGAACTGCGCGGGCGGAGCCGCTTGGACACCCGCACGACACCACCGATCCCCACCGCGACCGGGAACGCCGGGATGAGGAGGAGAAACGCGTTGCCCCCGGTCTCCGCGAAGCCGGCGACTCGTGACGCGTACCCCACCACGAGTACCTGCGCGCCGACGACGCACCATTCGAATGCGCCGAGACCGATCGAGCGCGACAGCGAGGCGATGCGTCCCTTCGTGAGCATGCGCCCGATGGGTTCGACGACGAACAGACCGAGCGCGGCGACGGCACCGACGATCGACCCGGGCCGACCCCGACCCTCGAACGCGGCGACCCAGGTGAACAACGCGATGCTCGCGCTGATCCCGCCGGCACCCATGCGACTGAACCGCAGCGGCCAACCCGTGAACCCGAGTGGGAGCGCAGCCCCGATGAGGGGTCGGACCCGTTCCGTGTCGGGGACGGTCCAATAGAGACCGGCAACCGCGATCAGCCAGAGCACGGGTCCCAGACCGAGCCGCGCACTGCGACGATCGAGGTCGGCCGCAAGGGGCGACGCGACGATGATCGTCAGGATCACGAGGTTCCGTGACCACGACGGACCCGGGAAGTCACTGGAGACCCCGATGAGCACGGCACCCGGGATCGCCAGCACCGCGCCGATGATCTTCGGGTTCGGGGTCCGGTCGGCCAGTTCACCCGCCGCGAACAGGATGGCCAGGCCCCAGAGCAGGCCGCTCGGAAGCCGGTCGATCTGCTCGTACCCGAATCCACCACCAACCACGACGACACACGCGATCACCCACGCCGGTCCGGTGAGCCCGAGCGGAGCGTGACCGCGACGGGGAAGTTGCGCGATCCCGAACCCGAGTGCCAGGACGACCGCGGCCAGCATCAGGCCGACGACGAATCCGTCCCGGAAGCCCTGGAAATCAACGAGGGTCGTGAAGGGGCTCATGGGCCTGCCGGCGGGCGATCTGTGGGCCCGCCGACCCACACCGCTGCGATATCCCCAAAATTTGCCACGGTCGGTGATTCTTTCTCTTGCATTCGGCCACGAAATGCAGCCACAATGTCGCCCTTAACCATGGCGGCTGGGGGGCCGGTGCACGACGCGGAGCGAGCGTACACGGGGCGTCGCAACCCAATCGGGTGCTGCATCTGATGTCAGTACCTGGAGTATTGCGAGCGCCGGTGGAGAAACTACGGACGAGTAAGCGCATGGCCCGCATGTGCGCCGACTGCCTCGTCTGGGTCGTTGCTCTGTACGCGGCCGCCCTGTTGCGACTCGACTTCGACATCACCCGCGTCCAGGCGTTCAACCTCGCAGTGCTCTTCGTTCCGGCGATCGTGCTCCAGTCCGCCACCGGCTACTGGACGGGCTTGTATCGCGGCTGGTGGGTCAACGGTTCCTTCGAAGAAGTCGCCGCGCTGGCGCGTGCGACCGTGGTGTCGACGCTTGCTCTCGCCGCAATCGATCTCGCGGTGCCTGGGGATCGTCCGGCGCCGATCAGCGCCGTCATCGGGGCCGGGATCATCGCGTTCGTCGGTATGGGCGGCGCCCGGTACGTCGCCCGCCAACTCCTCGAACAGCAGCGCCGCTCACTCGCTCACGATCGCGAACGAGCGATCATCTTCGGCGCCGGCGACGGCGGCGAGCGCACCATCCGCGCCATGCTCTTCGACTCCGACAGCCCGTACGTGCCCGTCGCCCTGCTCGACGACGACCCGCGCAAGCGCAACCTCACCATTCGCGGCGTCCGAGTGCTCGGGGACCGCACCAACATCGCGGCCATCGCCGAGCGGGTCGGCGCCAAGACACTCATCATGGCCGTCCCCACCGGCGACGGCGCCCTCGTCCGCGAACTGTCCCGCGATGCACGGTCCGCCGGTCTCGACGTCAAGGTCGTGCCCTCGGTACGCGAGTTGCTCGGCGGCGAGGTCCACGTCGGCGACCTCCGCGAGCCCACCGAGGCCGACCTCCTCGGTCGCCACAAGGTGGAGACCGACCTCCAGAGTGTGTCGGACTACATCCGCGGTCGGACCGTTGTCGTCACCGGAGCCGGCGGTTCGATCGGCTCTGAACTCTGTCGCCAGCTCTCGGCGTTCGCACCGGGCCGCCTGGTGATGGTCGACCGGGACGAGTCGGGCCTCCACGGCGTGCAACTCTCCCTCGAGGGTCGCGCCCTGCTCGACTCCGATTCCCTCATCCTCCTCGACATCCGCGACCGCGTGCGGGTCGCCCGCCTCTTCGCCGAGATCAAACCCGACGTCGTGTTCCACGCCGCTGCCCTCAAGCACCTCCCGCTGCTGCAGTCACACCCGTCCGAAGCACTCAAGAGCAACGTCTGGGGAACTCTCAGCGTGCTCGACGCCGCCGCGGGCGCCGGCGTCACCCACTTCGTCAACATCTCGACCGACAAGGCGGCGAACGCGGCCAGCGTCCTCGGGTACTCCAAGCGGATCGCCGAGGCCCTCACGTCATCCTTTGGCCGGCGCCATGAGGGCCGGTACCTCAGTGTCCGGTTCGGCAACGTGCTCGGCAGCCGCGGTTCGGTCCTCACGGCGTTCCGGTCCCAGATCGAACAGGGCGGGCCCCTGACGGTCACCCACCCCGAGGTCACCCGGTACTTCATGACCATCGAGGAAGCGGTGCAACTCGTGATCCAGGCCGGGGCGATCGGCGGCGACGGCCACGCGCTCGTACTCGACATGGGTGAGCCGGTGAAGATCTACGACGTCGCCCGCCAACTCGCGTCGGCTCGTGCCACCGAGATCGCCATCGAGTTCACCGGGCTCCGCCCCGGCGAGAAGATGCACGAGGACCTCTTCTGCTCGGCCGAGACGCCGACCACTAGCGCCCATGAGCTGATCCAGTACGTGGATGTCCCACCCCTCGAGCCCGACCGGGTGCGCGACCTCGACCCCACGGGAACGCACGCCGAGGTCATCGAGATCCTGGTCGACCTGGTCCGGGACATCGACGAGCGCACCGCACCGGTCTTCACGGAGCCGCTCGAGATCGACCTGATCGACGCCGAGATGGAAGGCCGGGCCGCCGGCTTCTAAGGGCCCCGCCGCGTGGCCCTTAGGGTCAGCCCGGAAGGGTGAGGATCAGAGGGCCGTCGTCAGTCACCGCAATGGTGTGTTCGAAGTGGGCCGCGCGCTGCCCGTCGGCGGTGACCACCGTCCAACCGTCGTCGAGCACCTCGGTCTCCGGTGACCCGATCGTGACCATCGGTTCGATCGCGACCACGAGGCCCGTGCGGATCCGGTGCCGCCGACCGCGCGGGGTGCGGTAGTTCGGGACCTCAGGTGCTTCGTGCATCGCGGTACCGATCCCGTGACCGACGTACTCCCGCACCATCGAGAAGCCGGCAGCTTCGGCCACGGTCTCCGCGGCGCCACCGACGTCGGCCAGGTTCCGCCCGACGACCAACTCCTCGATCGCCCGTTCGAGCGATGCGCGTGTCGTGTCGATCAGGCGTTGCGACTCGGCGTCGATATCGCCGACGGCGACGGTGATCGCGGCGTCCGCGTGCCAGCCGTCGATGATCGCCCCACAATCGAGCGAGATGATGTCGCCGTCCTCCAACACCGTCGCATCCGGAATGCCGTGGACCACGACCGCGTTCGGCGACGTGCAGATCACCGCAGGAAACCCGTGATAGTCGAGGAAGTTCGAATCGGCTCCTCGGCGGGCGAGGACCTCACGTGCTGCGTGATCGATGTCGAGCGTCGTCGCGCCGGGTCGGGCCGCCCGGGCGCACACCTCGTGCATCTCCGCCACGACGCGTCCCGCGCTCGCCATGATGCGGATCTCGTCCGGCGACTTCCGCGTGCCCACAGGTCAGGCGTTGAAGCGCGGTGCGACGGCGGCGAGTAGCCGATCATGGACTTCGTCCTCGGTGCCCAATCCGTCGATGGTGACGAGAACCGAGCGGTCCCGGTAGAACTCGACGAGCGGTCGCGTCTCGGTGTCGTAGAGCTCGAGCCGGCGCCGGATCGACTCCTCGGTGTCGTCCTCGCGACCGCGAGCGCGCATCCGCTCCACCACCACGTCGGTCGGGACCTCGAGGTCGATGACCACGTGGAGCGGTTGGTCCCCGAGGATGGTGTCGAGTTCGAGTGCCTGCTGCTCGGTCCGCGGAAAGCCGTCGAGGACGAAGCCCGGCTCCACCTCGCTACGGTTTCCGAACCGCTCGGCCACGACCGCCACGACGAGATCGTCGGGGACGAGTTCGCCGCGGTCCATGAACGCCTTCGCCTCGAGGCCGGCCGAGACACCGACCGAGGCCGAGTCGCGGAACATCTGCCCGGTGGACAGGTGCTGCATTTGGAAATGACGCGCGAGGCGTTCGCCCTGCGTGCCCTTTCCGGAGCCCTGCTTCCCGAGCAGGACGATACGCGGTCCCCGACGTCCGGTCATTGAGTCCTCAGGAGAGGAAACCCTCGTAGTTGCGCATCATGAGCTGCGAGTCGATCTGTTTCATCGTCTCCAGGGCGACGCCCACCGTGATGAGCAGGGCCGTACCGCCGAACGGGAATTGCTGGATGTTCCACAGCTTGAAGACCAACAACGGCAGTATGGCGATGAACATCAAGAAGATCGATCCCGGCAACGTGATGCGGTTCAGCACGCGCGCCAGATACTTCTCGGTCGGGGGTCCCGGCCGGATCCCGGGGATGAAGCCACCCTGCTTGCGGATGATGTCGGCCTGTTGCTGGGGGTTGAACGCGATCGCCGTGTAGAAGTACGCGAAGAACATGATCATGAGTGCGTACAGGCCCATGTACACCCAGCTGTCACCCCGAGCGAGGTAGTCGCTCGCGAACTTCGTGAGCCAGGCCCAGTTGGCCGCCGCCGCGATGAGCGCAGGAAACGCCAGGATCGAACTCGCGAAGATCACGGGGATCACCCCGGACTGGTTCACCTTGAGCGGGATGTAGGTGCTCTGGCCGCCGTACATTCGGCGGCCGACCACGCGTTTCGCGAACTGCACGGGTATTCGTCGTTGGCCGGATTCGACGTAGACGATGCCGGCGATCATCCCGATACCGATCATGATGATGACCCAACCCTTGAACTGACCACCCTCGGCGAACACCGCTCCACCCTGGGCCGGCAGCCGGGAAACGACCGAGGCAAAGATCAGGATGGACATGCCGTTCCCTATACCCCGTTGGGTGATCAGTTCGGCCAACCACATGACGAGCGCGGTTCCGGCGACCCACGTCATCACGATCAGAGCGGCACGATAGGCGTTGTAGTCGGGGATCATGTCGTGACCCTGGAACCCGGCGGTGCCGAGCAGACCCTGCTTGCCCTCGTGGAGCGCGATCACCAGACCGGACGACTGGACGAGCGCGAGGCCCACGGTCACGTACCGGGTCCACTGAGTGATCTTCTTCTGGCCCGACTGGCCTTCCTGCTGCCACTCCTCGAGCTTCGGGATCACCACGCCCAACAACTGCATGATGATCGACGCCGTGATGTACGGCATGATCCCGAGGAAGAAGATCGAGACGCTGGTGATTGCGCCACCGGAGAACAGGTCGAGGAATCCGACCACGCCACCGGTCTGGTTGGCGGTGTGCTGGAGGGCCTTGATCTGGGCGAAGTCGACGTACGGGACCGGGACGTGCGTGCCGAGTCGGTAGATGAGCACGACGAAGATCGTGAACAGGATCTTGTTCCGCAGGTCGGGCACCCGGAACATGTTCCGCAGACGGGACAGCATGGGTGGTGCGACCTCCTCGAACGACTTTCGGACCCGGTCGGGTCAGGCTATCGGTTGGTGAGCGCGTTGCCTTTTGCGGGAGGCCGACGATCGCCCCACGGAGCTGCGACCTTCTCGACCGAGCCGCCGGCCGCCTCGATCGCCGACTTGGCCGATCCGGAAAACCCGTGGGCCTTGACGGTGAGGGATTTCGTCAGCTCACCACGGCCGAGGATCTTGATGAGGCCACGTTTGGCCACCAATCCACGGGCCCGGAGTGTCTCGGGCGAGACCTCGGTCCCGGCATCGAAGAGTTCAAGCGTCTCGAGGTTGACGACGTGGTACTCGACCCGGAACGGGTTGTTGAACCCCTTCGCCTTCGGCGTCCGCCGGTGCAGCGGGGTCTGACCACCCTCGAACCCCGGCTTGATCGAGCCGCGCGCACGCTGGCCTTTCGTCCCGCGACCGGCCGTCTTGCCGCCCTTGCCACCGATGCCGCGCGCGACGCGCTGCTTCTTCTTGTGTGAGCCGGCTGCCGGCTTCAGGTCATGAACCTTCATGCGATCTCCTCCACGGTGACGAGGTGAGGGACCTTGTTGATCATCCCCCGGATCACCGGGTTGTCGTCGTGTTCGCGGGTCTGGCTGATGCCGCGCAAGCCCAATGCCCGCAATGTGCCGCGCTGCTTCGGTTTGATGCCGATCGACGACCTGACCTGGGTGACCTTGAGCTTCATCACGCGACCTCGGTGACGATGGTCTTCTTCGCGTTGCGCTCGCGGTACGCGCGCAACATTCCGACCGTGCTGACCTCTTCGGGAGACTTGCCACGCATCTTCGCGATCTCGTCCGGATTCCGCAGGCCCCGGAGGCCGGCGATCGTCGCACGCGACACGTTGATCGCGTTCGACGATCCGAGCGACTTGGCCAACACGTCGTGGATTCCGGCGGCCTCGAGAATGGCACGAGCGGCACCCCCGGCGATCACACCGGTACCGGGAGCGGCCGGCTTCAGCAGCACCCGGGCGGCGTCGTGGCGTCCCACGATCTCGTGGGTGATCGTGGAGCCGGCGAGGGAGACGGCGAACATGTTCTTCTTGCCCTCTTCCATGCCCTTCTGGATCGCAGCCGGGACTTCCTTGGCCTTGCCGTAGCCGAGGCCGACGTTGCCGTTGCCGTCACCCACCACGACGAGCGCGGTGAAGGAGAAGCGCCGGCCACCCTTGACGACCTTGGCCACGCGATTGATTGCGATGACTCGTTCTTCGAACTCGTTGGCCATACCTAGAACTCCAAACCGGCGCTGCGGG
>JBBQXR010000070.1:0-11378 GCA_038209455.1 Acidimicrobiia bacterium | reverse complement strand
CAGCAGCACCCTGCGCGGCTGACGGCCGACCTGCACCGTGGGTCAGGTGGTGCGCCAACTCGGCGGTTTGAGCTCGCGGGGGTGGAGGCTGCGGTCGACGGCGTCGTCGTAGCTGATGGTGCCGGACTCGATGAGACCGTTCAGTGCGGCTTCCATCGTCTGCATGCCGTCGCGCATGTTGGTGGCGACGATGTTGCGCAGCTGATGCGTCTTGCCGTCGCGGATCAGGTTGCGGATCGGGTTGGTGGCGACGATCACCTCGAACGCGGCGATCATCCCGCCGCCGACACGGGGGATCAGACGCTGGCTCACGACGCCCGACAGCGAAGCTGCGAGTTGGACCCGGATCTGGGCCTGGCGATCGGCGGGGAACACGTCGACGATGCGGTCGAGCGCAGTCGCGGCGTCGTTGGTGTGCAGCGTGGCGAAGACGAGGTGGCCGGTCTCGGCGATGGTGAGCGCGAACTGCATCGTCTCGGCGTCGCGCATCTCACCCACGAGCATCACGTCGGGGTCCTCACGCAATGCCGAACGCAGCGCGCGTTCGAACGAGTCGGTGTCGATGCCGACCTCGCGTTGGTTGACCGCCGAGCGGTGGTGGCGGTGCACGTATTCAATCGGGTCCTCGATCGTGAGGATGTGGCACTCACGCGTGCGGTTGATGAGGTCGATGACCGACGCCTGGGTGGTGCTCTTCCCGGATCCGGTGGGGCCGGTCACGAGGATCAGCCCCTGGGGGAGGCCGGCGAAGTACTCCATGATCGGCGGGAGTCCGAGCTCCTCGAACGACGGGATATCAAAAGGGATGGCGCGCAGCGCGAGCGCGACGGTGCCCTGCTGGCGGAACACATTGGCGCGGAAGCGGATCTCGTCGCGCCACGAGAACGAGAAGTCGATCTCCTTCTCCTGGTGGAAGCGCTCGGCCAGCTCCGGGTCGAGAATGCCGAAGATCAATGTCGCGGTCTCCTCGGCCGAGAGCGGCGGCTGGTCGATCGGCGTGAGCTTGCCGTCGATGCGCAGGAGCGGCGGAGCGCCGGCGGTGAGATGGAGGTCGGTCGCGTTGTGGAGCGCGAGCACGGTGAGGTACTGCTCGATGCCGGCGATGTCGACCGGAGCGGTGGTCATGGCGCCATTCTCGCCCAGCGACCACGGGGCGCGCGGGTTCGCGCTGACGGTGGCGGAATCGGTGGGTCGGGCGACTCAATTCCACCGAATCTGGGCATCCGCCCTACCCAATCTTGGGGAGATACCTATATCTTCACCCCGCGTCCGGTGGTTGCCGGATCGCTGGGAGTGCTCCTCGGAGCCAGGAATCAAGGGACATCGATACCCGTGCTCAAGCACCTTCGTTCGCGCACCACCGACCAGAACCTGCTCCAGAAGGGTTTCACCCTCGTCGAGTTGCTGGTCGTGATCGTGATCCTCGGCATCCTCGCCGCGGTCGTGGTCTTCGCCGTCGGTGGCACCGAAACCGATGCCAAGGTCAAGGCGTGCATCACCGAACGCAGTTCGGTCGAGGCCTCGGTCGAGGCGTATCGATCGGTCAAGGGGACGGATCCCGGCACGATCGGTGACTTGGTCGGAACCGGCGATGGCCAGACTCTCCGCCACGCCCCGATCTATTGGGACCTGAACGGCGCGAGCCTGCATCGGATCAACGTTGGCGCAGTGCCCGACCAGGCTGGTCCAAAGGGTTGCCAGGCGTAGTGCTCAGCTGACGCGTTCCACCGCGATCGCCTTGGCCCACGCGTAGTCGGCCTTGCCGTTGGGGCCCCGCTTGATCTCGTCGATGACGAGCACGTGGCGCGGGGCCTTGAACCGGGAGATGTTGGACCGCACGGTCTCGATGATCTCGTCGGGCGTAGCGTCGGCACCGGTGCGGAACGAGACGAGCGCGGTGATCGCTTCGCCGAACTTCTCGTCCGGCACGCAGACGACGATCGCATCCTGGACGGAGGGATGCAGCTTGACGGCCTCCTCGACTTCTTCGGGGAAGATCTTCTCGCCGCCGGAGTTGATGGACACGCTGCCGCGGCCGAGCAACTCGATGGTGCCGTCGGCCGCGACGGTCGCCCAGTCGCCCGGGATCGAATAGCGCTTGCCGTCGAACTCGCGGAACGTCGCCGCCGACTTCTCCGGGTCCTTGTAGTACCCGAGCGGGATCGGGCCGCCGAGCGCGAGCAGTCCCCGCTCACCGGAGCCCGGTTCGACCGCGCGGCCGTCTTCGGTGAGGACCTTGGCGAACTCGCCGATCTGGAACTTGGCGGTGGTGGCCGCGGCACCGGGCATCGAGATCTGCGACGCGAAGCCCACGCCCTCACTCGAGCCGAGCGAGTCGAGGCAGAAGAACGCACCCCTCGCCATCAGGGCTTCCTTCACTTCGGCGGTCCACATCACGCCGGAACTGATCATCAGCCCGAGCGACGAGAGGTCGTACGGCGCGTTGTCGACCTCCGCCTCCTCGAGCGCGCGGACCATGGGCTTGCCGAAGGCGTCGCCCACGATCGCCATCTGGGTCACGTGCTCGGCGGCGACCGCCTGCCACAACTCGTGAGCGTCGAAGGTCCGGGACTCCAAGGTGACGATCGCGCCGCCCGAGGTGAGGGCCTGGAGTGACGACATGAACCCGGTGCCGTGCATGAGCGGTGACGCCGGCAGGTGCACCGGGGTCCGACCGGCCTCGGCGATCGCGGCAGCCACGGCCGGGACATCGTCCGGGCTGTCGCCGCTCTGCCCGAGCAGACCCCAGACCGACGGGACCAGGGTGTTGAACAGGTCCTCGTTGCGCCACATCACGCCCTTGGGCATGCCGGTGGTGCCACCCGTGTAGAGGATGTAGAGATCGTCGCCCGACTTCTCGACGCGGGCCGCCGGTTCGTGATTCGCGATCAGATCCTCGTATCGATGCGCGCCGTCGACGAGCGGGTGACCGTCGTCGACCTGGACGATCGCCTTCAGCGTCGGGATGTCACGCCAGACCTTCGCCACCTGGTCACCGAGGACCCCGTGGAAGAGGAGGATTTCGGTGTCGGAGTTCTCGAGCAGGTAGCGGAGTTCAACCTCCATGTACCGGTAGTTCACGTTGACCGGTGCGCTCCGGCACTTCCAGGTGGCGAACACGCCCTCCATGTACTCGATGGAGTTGTACAGATAGCTCGCCACCTTGCCGTCGGTCGCGAGGCCGAGGTCGGTGAACGCGGCGGCGAGGCGGGCTGAGCGGTCGTCCCACTCGGCCCACGTGCGGTGCCGGTCGCCCTGCGCGAGCGCAAGCTTCTCCGGCTGCGCGTCGGCGAGGGTCTCCCAGCAGGTGGCGAAGTTCCAGTCGGTCATGTCGTCTCCCCAGTGTCCGTGGCGGCGGGAAGTATGCCGCGTCGTTCCCGCTCTTGTTCACTTCGTTCACGGGCCGCTCGGGCCACGGGCGAGCGGCGAATGCAGCCGTTGCTCGTGGTTTCCCGCTCGCCCTCCGGTCCTTGCTGCACGCGGTCTGCAACTTGGGCCGAAATGCTTGTAGTGCCCGGAGCCGATCGACAGACTCGTCGGTGTGCGGGCAGACAGCCCGTGGCTAGGGGGGCACATGAGCAAGGTATTCACGCGCGTACGCGCACTGGCGGTGACCGGCGCGCTGGTGGCGTCGGGAGTCATCGCTGCGGTACCGGGAACGGCGCATGCCGACGGCCCGGGGACGGGATCTCCGTGGATCGTCTCGGTGGGCGACTCCGCGATCTCGGGTGAGGCCGGACGCTGGGCCGGCAACACGAACAACGGCTCGTCGTTGATCGATGCCGGGGGACCGAATGCGTACAGCGACAACGCCACGCACACCGCCGAGCAGATCCCGGGTTGTCACCGGTCGACCGCGGCGATGGTGCACATCGGCGGCGGCGTGAACTCGCTCAACCTCGCGTGCTCCGGTGCGCGGACCTACACCCAGACGCCGGGCTCGGGCGATTACAAGCCCGGTCTCGACTTCTACAACTCCGGTGGGTACAAGGGTCAGGCCCAAATGCTCCAGGAGTTCGCGTCCACCCACAACGTGAAGGCGATCCCGCTGCTCATCGGCGCGAACAACTTCGGCTTCGCCGACATCGTGCAGCAGTGCGTGACCGACTGGTTGCTCTCGCCGTCGTGGTGGAAGAACTACTGCAACGACGACTCGAGCGTGACCGCGAAGTTCACCGCAGCTTCAGTCACCGCCCGCACCACCGAAGTCGCCGGTGCGATCGCCAACATCCATCAGGCGATGACCAACGCCGGGTACAACAACACCCAGTACAAGATCATGGTGCAGACCTACGTGTCGCCGATCCCGCTCGGGTCCGGATTCCGGTACGGCGAGAGCGGCTACACGCGTCAGAGCACCGGTGGTTGCGGTGTCTGGAACAACGACGCGAACTGGGCGAACAACACCGCGGTGGTGAAGATGAACCAGGCGCTCACCAACGGCGCCGCGCAATCTGGGGTCAGCAACTACGTGATCCAGAACGACGCCGGCGCGTTCAACGGCCGGCGGCTCTGTGAGAACACGGTCGGCCTGCTCGAGGAGAAGGGCGTCGCGAACTGGACCCAGTCCAACGCGCCGGACCTCACCGAGTGGCAGAACCAGATCCGGACGGTGAGCACGGTGTTCGGTCCGTACCAGGTGCAGGAGAGCATCCACCCGAATTACGGGGGTCAGCTCGCCCTGCGGAACTGCCTGCGCCAGGCGTACAACGGCGGCAACATCCGCGGGGGCACCTGCACCCACGGCACCGGCAAGAACGCGAATGGCGAACCGAACATGACGCTCGGATAGCCGAACGAAATGCCTCGGGGGCGGGTGCCGCAACGGGCGGCACCCGCCCTTCGTCGTCTCGGGGCTGCGTTCTGTGATGGTCGGTGTCGGTAGGGTCCGGTGATGGTCGAGCGGGGCGGCGCGCAACGGATCCCGCGCCCACCCGGCACCCGGCCGGGCGGCCCGCCGCCGTGGGCCGGACTCGAGATCGAGCGGGATGCGCTCGGACTCACCGCGGTGCGGGCGCGGCTGGCGCCGATGGTGCCGATGGTTCCGGTGATCGATCAGTACGAGTCGCGCGAGGCCGCGGTGCTCGTGGCGCTCTACGAGGACGCGGGCGAGACCAACGTGGTGCTCACCAAGCGCCCCGAGACCATGCCGTCACACCAGGGCGAGATCGCCTTCCCCGGTGGAAAGCGCGAACCGGGCGACGCCACCCTCGCGGCCGCGGCGCTTCGGGAGGCCCACGAGGAGGTCGGGTTGGCGGCCGAGGATGTCGAGGTCGTGGCCGAACTCGACACCATCTCCACCGTCGCGACCGCGTTTGCCATCACGCCGGTGGTCGGCTTGCTCGGCGCGAAGCCGGTGTTGCGACCACATCCGGTCGAGGTCGTGGCGGCCTTCGGCGTCCCGCTGAGTGAACTGCTTGCGCCCGAGACCTACCGCGAAGAGATGTGGGATCTCTGGGGTGAGTACCGCTCGATGACGTTCTTCGAACTCGCCGGCGAAACGGTTTGGGGCGCCACGGCGCGGATCCTGACCCGCCTCCTCACCTTGCTGACCACACCCCCCGGACCCGACCCGGAAACGGAGGCGAACCGGCCACTAGGCTGATCGTTTCGGCGGAGTGGGAACGACGGGAGCCAGCTGGTGGAAGTCGAAATCGGGATCGGAAAGTCCGGACGGCGAGCGTACGGGTTCGACGACATCGCGATCGTGCCGAGTCGGCGCACCCGCGACCCCGAGGATGTCGACATCAGCTGGGACATCGACGCCTTCAAGTTCGAGCTGCCGCTCATCGCGTCGGCCATGGACGGGGTCGTCTCACCCAAGACGGCGATCGAGATCGGTCGCCTCGGTGGGCTCGGGTGCCTGAACCTCGAGGGCCTCTGGACCCGATACGAGGACACCGACGCGGTGTTCGACGAGATCGCGGAACTCGATCCGGAGAAGGCCACCCGCCGGATGCAGGAGCTGTACCAGGAGCCGATCAAGGAAGAGCTGATCGGGGTACGGATCCGCGAGATCAAGGACGCGGGCGTCCGCGCCTGTGCGTCGCTCACCCCACAGCGTGTGGAGCAGTTCTCGAAGCACGTGCTCGACGCCGAACTCGACCTGCTCGTCGTGCAGGGCACCGTGGTCTCGGCCGAGCACGTCTCGAAGGACCCGGCCCGTCAGCCGTTGAACCTCAAGAAGTTCATCCGTGAGTACGAGATCCCGGTGGTCGTCGGTGGTTGCGCGTCCTACAGCACCGCCCTCCACCTCATGCGCACCGGTGCCGTCGGTGTCCTCGTCGGTGTCGGTCCGGGCCACGCGTGCACGTCACGCGGCGTGCTCGGTATCGGTGTCCCGCAGGCAACCGCGATTGCGGACGCCGCCGGCGCACGGATCCGTCATCTCGACGAGACCGGCGTCTACGTGCACGTCATCGCCGACGGTGGGATGCGGACCGGGGGCGACGTCGCCAAGGCGATCGCCTGCGGCGCCGACTCGGTGATGATCGGTTCGCCGCTGGCCAGCGCGTACGAAGCTCCGGGCCGCGGCTACCACTGGGGTATGGCCACCTTCCACCCGACGCTGCCACGCGGCGCCCGGGTGTACGCCGGTCAGAAGGGGACGATGGAGGAGATCCTCGTCGGACCCGCGCACGAGAACGACGGCACGCTGAACCTCTTCGGCGCACTGCGCACCTCGATGGCCACCACCGGCTACGAGACGGTCAAGGAGTTCCAGAAGGCCGAAGTGATGGTGGCGCCCTCGCTGCAGACGGAGGGCAAGAGCCTCCAGCGCGCGCAGGGCATCGGCATGGGTCGGTAGTTCCGTGGAAGAGCACGATCGCGACCTCGTTCTGGTCGTCGACCTCGGTGCCCAGTACGCGCAACTGATCGCGCGTCGCGTACGCGAGGCGCACGTGTACTCCGAGATCGTGTCCCGCACGATGTCGTTCGCGGAGATGCTCGCCAAGCACCCGAAGGCGATCATCCTCTCGGGCGGTCCGGCCTCGGTGCACGTCGAGAGCGCGCCGTCGGTCGACCCCGCGCTCTACGAGGGCGGCGTCCCGATCTTCGGCATCTGTTACGGCGCGCAACTCCTGGCCCGCGACATGGGTGGCACCGTCGCCAAGACCGGTCGCGGCGAGTACGGGCGCACCGAGCTGTCCGTCGCCAGCGCCGCGCCGCTCTTCCGGGACCAGCCCGTGGGCCAAGCGGTGTGGATGAGCCACTTCGACACCATCACCATCGCGCCCGAGGGCGCCGCGGTCCTGGCGTCCACCGGCGACACCCCGGCCGCAGCGTTCGGCGACAGTGAGCGGCGCATCTACGGCGTGCAGTTCCACCCCGAGGTCGCCCACACCGAGCACGGCCAGGACATCCTGAAGTCGTTCCTGTTCGACGTCGCCGAGTGCCGGCCCACCTGGACGAACGTCTCGATCATCGAGGAGGCCGTCGCCGAGATCCGCGCCCAGGTGGGGAGTGAGCGGGTGCTCTGCGGTCTCTCGGGCGGGGTCGACTCCGCCGTGGCCGCCGCGCTGGTCCACAAGGCCGTCGGTGATCAACTCACCTGTGTCTTCGTCGACACCGGACTCTCGCGCAAGGGCGAGGCCGAACAGGTGGAGGAGACGTTCCGTCGCCAGTTCCAGATCGACCTCGTGCACGTGAAGGCGGGCGACCGTTTCCTCGACGCGCTCGACGACATCGTCGACCCGGAACGCAAGCGCAAGATCATCGGCGAACTGTTCATCCGCGTGTTCGAGGAAGTTGCGCTCGACCACAACGCAGCCGGGTTCCTCGTGCAGGGCACCCTCTATCCCGACATCGTGGAATCGGGTGGCGGCGAGAACGCGGTGATCAAGAGTCACCACAACGTCGGCGGACTGCCCGACGACATGGAGTTCGCGCTGGTCGAGCCGCTGCGCCACCTGTTCAAGGACGAGGTGCGTGCGGTCGGCGAGGAGTTGGGGCTGCCGGAGGAGATCGTCTGGCGCCAGCCGTTCCCGGGGCCGGGCCTCGGCGTGCGCATCATCGGTGCCATCACGCGGGAGCGGGTCGCGATCCTCCAGGACGCCGACGCGATCGTCACGGAGGAGATCCGCCGCGCGGGTCTCTACCGCGAGATCTGGCAGAGCTTCGCGGTGTTGCCGGTTGTCCGGACCGTGGGAGTGCAGGGCGACGACCGCACCTACGCCTACCCGATCGTGCTGCGGGCGGTGACGAGCGACGACGCGATGACCGCCGACTGGGCCCGGATCCCGTACGACGTGCTGGAGCGGATCTCCTCCCGCATCATCAACGAGGTCCCCGGCGTCAACCGCGTGGCCTACGACATCACCTCCAAGCCCCCGGGGACCATCGAGTGGGAGTGAACCTCCCGGTGCTCGCACCGGGAGAGTGAACGGACCACTCCATCAGCCCGAGTGGGAGTGAACCTCCCGGTGCTCCCGGTTCCTGACCGCCGGCTCATTTGGATAGGATTGTCCGGTTCGCTGGGAACGGAATGGGGCACATGGGACGGATTCGAGTTTTTGGCGCGGCCGCCGCGGTCGTGATTGCGACGGCCGGATGTTCCTGGGTCGGCCGAGTGGGACTGTCGAGCACCGGCACCCAGCCGGGCGGCGGTACCACGACCGGCACCGACATCTCGCCCACGGGACGCTTCGTCGTCTTCAGCTCCGACGCCACGAATCTGGTCCCGAACGACACCAACAACGCGATCGACGTCTTCTTGCGTGACAACCAGGCCGGCACCACCGAACGCATCTCGATCAGTAACAGCGAGGGTCAGGCGTCGCTCGGCGGCTACGGGGGGCTGGTCTCGGCCGATGGTCGTTACGTCGCCTTCAACAGCGACTCGGAGGACCTGATCGCCACGGCGGACACCAACCAGTCGACGGATGTGTTCGTGCGCGACCGCACGCTGGGCACCACGACCCGGGTCAGCGTGCGCAACGGTGGAAGCGAGGCCGACGGCCCGTCCTACCTCCAATCGATGACGCCCGACGCGAACAGCATCGTGTTCGCATCCGACGCCGAGAACCTGATCGGTACGGCCGACCAGAACTTCAGCACCGACATCTACCTCCGCGACCGCGTCACCGCCAAGACGGTGCGCGTGAGTGTGGCCACCGATGGCTCGGAGGGCGACAGCGATTCCTCGGCCGCGGCGATCAGCGACAACGGTCGGTACGTCGCGTTCATCTCCAACGCGTCCAACTTCGACGTCAACGACTCTGCCGTCTTCGCCGACGTGTTCATTCGCGACCGGACGCTCTCCAAGACCACTCGCCTCACCGGCCTCCCGAACGGAGACGAGGCCGACGGCGATTCGTACAACGTCGCGATCAGTGGCGACGGTTCGACCGTGATCTTCGACACCGACGCCACCAACCTCGTGACTCCGGCCGACCAGAACGATGCGACCGACGTCTACGCCGCCACGGTTGCCACTGGCGCCGTGGAGCGCATCAGCGTCGCGGCCGACTCCGGCGACTCCGACGGTTTCAACTTCCTTTCGGGTATCAGCGACAACGGCCGCTACGTCCTGTTCCTGAGTGGAGCGCACAACCTCACCGGGAACGCGATCACGGCGCACGCAAACTCGTTCCTTCGGGATCGCACCACCGGCAGCACCGTGCTCGCGGGCAACACGCAGAAACAGA
Source organism: Acidimicrobiia bacterium (assembly GCA_038209455.1). Classification (GTDB taxonomy): domain Bacteria; phylum Actinomycetota; class Acidimicrobiia; order IMCC26256; family JAENVU01; genus JAENVU01. The sequence continues at coordinate 1,731 of JBBQXR010000070.1, read as the reverse complement.
CGGAGCCGTTCAATGCAGACCCGACCCTCGGCGGGTCGCTGCCCAACGGCATCAGTGGCGATGGTCGCTACGTGATGTTCTCTTCGACGGCCACCGATGTGATGACCGGCGACGACACCAACGGGAGCGCGTCGGACGTGTTCCTCCGTTCGAACCCGGTGCCGTTCATCTTCGCCACGTCGGCGCCGAACCTCACGCGCGGGACGACGGTGAACGTCACGTTGACCGGGAAGAACCTCCATGCGGGTTCGGTGGTTCTCCCGGGTCAGGGCATCACGGTCAACTCGGCGAACGTGGTCAGCGACACGCAGATCAACGTCAATGTGACCATCGCGGCCGATGCCGATCTCGGCCCCCGGACGCCACTCGTGATCGATCCGGGAACGGGCGGTCCTTCGCTGAGCGGTGGGCTCGCCTTCTTCCCCGCGTTGTACAGCGTGGTCTGAGTCGCGCGTCGCGCCGCTAGCGTCGCCCCATGCGCGCCTTGGTGCAACGAGTGACGCGCGCATCGGTGCACGTCGACGCGGAGCTGGTCGGGGCAATCGACGGTGGACTGCTCGTGCTGGTCGGCGTGACCCACACCGACACCGACACCGACGCCGAGAAGCTGGCGGCGAAGGTCGCCCACCTCCGGGTCTTCGATGACGGCGACGGCATCATGAACCGCTCACTCGTGGACTCCGGTGGGTCTGCGTTGGTGATTTCCCAGTTCACGCTCTACGGCGACACGCGCCGAGGCCGGCGGCCGTCGTGGAGCGCGGCGGCGGCGCCCGAACTGGCAGAACCGCTGGTCAACGCGTTCGTGGCCGCGCTCCGCGGTCATGACCTCACGGTCGAGACCGGTCGCTTCCGGGCCGACATGGCGGTGGAACTGGTGAACGACGGACCCGTGACCCTTGCGATCGAGGTGTGACCCGGTAGTTTCAGCGGCCTCGTGGAACGAATCGAGTCTGCTCACAGCACGTGGCTCTTCGACCAGGAACGTCGTCGATTTCGCCGCCTCCCGCCCGACGTCGATCCCGACGCGCCCGCGCTCGACTCCGACTGGGAGCCGTACTGGTCGCTCGACATCGACGACGAGACCGGCGCGTTCACGGTGACGTTGAACGAGGACGGCACGCGGCTGCTGCGCGCGTTCCGCACGCCGGTCGCAGACGACGCGACCCAGGAAGTCCGAGTGCAACCGAAGCCGAGCCCGGAACCCTGACCCGAACACCTGTACGCTGGCGGGGATGAACGAGGCGTTGGACCGCACGTGCAGCGCTGCCGTTCGCCGAGTGTGGCCCGTCCGGCCCGCTTCGCCGGAGCATGAGGACAAGCGATGAGTGGGGTAGCGGAGCTCCTCGACGGTCTCAATCCCGTCCAACGTGACGCGGTCACTGCGCCCGACGGCCCGGTGTTGGTGATTGCGGGTGCCGGCTCCGGGAAGACGCGACTGCTCACCCATCGCGTGTCGTACCTCATTGCCGAACGTGATGTCTCGCCCTTCGAGATCCTCGCGATCACCTTCACCAACAAGGCCGCCGGCGAGATGAAGGAACGGGTCGCCGAACTGGTCGGTCCGGTCGCCCGCAAGATGTGGGTGTCGACGTTCCACTCGGCCTGCTCCCGCATCCTGCGTCGTGAGATCGGTCTGCTCGGTTACCGCACGTCCTTCTCGATCTACGACGAGTCCGACGCGGTGCGCCTGACGGACTACGTGCGGCGTGATCTCAACCTCGATCCAAAGCG
>JBBQXR010000069.1:0-11471 GCA_038209455.1 Acidimicrobiia bacterium | reverse complement strand
CCTTCTTCTTCGCGAACTTCAGGGCCCGGTTCAGGTACTCGGCCTGCACCTCGACTGCGGAGAGCTCCCGGCCGTTGGCGAGGCGGATCCTGCGGCGGCACGTCATGTCGTGGCTGATCTCGCGGATGGCGCGGATCGGGTTCTCCAGCGTCAGGTCGCGCCAAGGCCCGGTGTCCTCTTCGAGCATCCTCAGCATGATCGACATCGTCCCGACCTTGAGGAAGGTCGTGTACTCGCTCATGTTGGAGTCGCCCACGATCACGTGCAGGCGCCGGAACCGTTCGGCGTCGGCGTGGGGTTCGTCGCGGGTGTTGATGATCGGACGCGAGCGCGTGGTGGCGCTCGACACGCCTTCCCAGATGTGTTCGGCCCGCTGCGCGATGCAGTACATCGCACCACGCGCGGTCTGGAGCACCTTCCCCGCGCCGGCGTAGACCTGCCGAGACACGAGGAACGGGATCAGCACGTCGGTGAACTGGGCGAAGTCGCCGTCCCGCTCGACCAGGTAGTTCTCATGGCAGCCGTAGGAGTTGCCCGCGGAGTCGGTGTTGTTCTTGAACAGGTAGACCTCGCCGCGGATGCCTTCTTCGCGGAGGCGGGCCTCGGCGGACTGCACGAGCGATTCGAGGATCCGCTCCCCCGCCTTGTCGTGCACGACGAGCGAATGCACCGAGTCGCACTCGGGCGTGGCGTACTCGGGGTGGCTGCCGACGTCGAGGTAGAGGCGCGCGCCGTTCTCGAGGAACACGTTGCTCGACCGGCCCCACGAGACCACCCGGCGGAAGAGGTAACGCGCCACCTCGTCCGGACTGAGACGGCGTTGGCCACGCAGCGTGCACGTCACGCCGTATTCGTTCTCGAGGCCGAAGATGCGTCGTTCCACTACGCGCTCCGGAGGATGAGCCGCACCATGGGCAGGCTATCGGTGCCCTACCGGGAAGGTTGACCACTTCTTGGGCACCTACGGGTGCGCCAACCCGTACGGTACGGCCCGATCGAGCGAACATCGGCGACAGGGAGTGGTCATGGCGAAGTGTGCGACCTGCGGAATTGACGAGTCCGAGATCTCCGAGCACGACGGTCTCGACGCGGTTCGGACGTTTCCCGGCCGGTACCGCCGGGCGGTCGATGGCATGACCACCGATCAGCTCACGTCGGGTGTGAGCGATGGTTGGTCGGTGCTCGCATATCTCACGCACGTGGGCGACGTGCTCGATCGCCTCGGCGCCGCAGCGACCACCGTGCTCGACCAGCCCGGTACCGACGTTGCGTCGCTCCCCGATGAGACCACTCCGCCGTCGGCCGGCTCCGCCGATGTCGCGTCAGCCCTCGACCGCATCGATCACGGTGCCGCCGAGCTGGTCGCGGCGGCCGGCGACGTCTCGGGCGAGGCGTGGACCCGCCCATTCACGATCGGCGGCGAATCCCACGACGCCGGTTGGCTCATCCGCCACGCCGCGCACGAAGGCGCGCACCATCTCCGCGACATCGCAAGGGTCGCCCCGCAGTGACGTTGCGAGGAGCGTCGGAGCTTGGCGTGTTCACCTGCCGACCGAGAAAGGGGCCAGCGCAGGTTCGTTGCTATGGCTGAGTCGGTCGCCGTGTCCACGGCTTCCATTGAATGGTCTCGCTCTGGTCGCGTCGAGGGTCGGCATCATCGAGTGCGCACCAACCACTTGTCGAGGTTCGGGCGTTGTACCACCGGTGTCCGAGCCGACCGCCTTTGAGGTACTCCGTGAATCGGCCTTCGACGAAGGCCTCGACCACGTCGGCCATGTCGTTCATCAAGTCGGAGAGTTGCTCGTCGCACGCGTCACATCCACACCGCGGGTAGCGGAGCGAATGCCATCGGCCGATCTGGAGAATGACACCCGGAAAAGGCGTGTTCCGGAGAGCGAGACAACCGCCGCCTCCGCTTCGTGGACAAAGGCGAATCGAATCACCTGCTGCTCGTGCCGCGTGATGGTCCGCATTCGAGTCATCGAAGGTGATCTCGGCGTCGCACTCGACCTGCAGATCGTCGATGAGGTGCCGGGCGAATGCTTGGATTGCGACATAGCGCTCGGGGTGGGTCACGCGGCCGTACGCAGCGTCGTCGGGTGGACCGGTCACGGCCGCATTGTGACGCGTCTCGAGCAGACGCAATCGGACGTTTTTGGATCGGCAAGTGGTTCCAGCGCGTCGAGGACTTCTGCAACGCCAGGCAGCGTTCCGCGGAACGCCTACTCGGGCTCTACCTCGGCGGTGGTGGTGGGCCCGCCGGAGCCGTTCCGCGGAACGTTTTCCTTGCGCGGTCGCGCGACGGGCGGGTGAACGCAGAAGATGGCCGTCATCATGTGGTCGAGGTCCATTCGTTCACCCTCGGAGAGTGATGCGATGGATGCGGGTGTGATCGCGATCCCTGCGTCGGCGTTCGCACGGACGACTGCCTCGGGTTTGGATGGCGAGGGCGGCAAAGCGAGCGTGGGTACGACGACGCCGCGGGGGTTGAAAAACGTGAAGCCGTCGTGGCCGTCGGCTTCGATGTTCCATCCGCCTTCGTGGACGGATCGGTGATGTACGGGACACAACATCACGAGGTTGTGGCGATCGGTGGCGCCGCCGTGGGCCCAAGAGCGAACGTGATGGGCTCGTAGGCGCGTCCGTTGCGTGCAACCCGGGAATCGGCAACAACCTTGATCGCGGGTCACGACCGAGCGGCGGAGGGCCGGGTTCGGGAACCGCGCCCTGCGGCCGAGGTCGAGCAGTTGGCCGTCGGCATCGACGGAGAGCCGCACGCCACAGTCGCAGGCCAGGCGGCGCAACGTCTCGGATGCGATCGGGTGACCTTCCAACTCGCATCTCCCGGGCACGTCTTGGCTCAACATCTCGATATCGACGTGCGCAACGACTTCGACCGCGGCCGACCGGTCGGGATCGGGTTCGAGATAGGCGTCGATCACGGCTTCGAAGCCGTTGACCCGTTTCGTTTGGGGTTCTGCATCCGGGTCGCGTGGTAACCCGTCGGCTGCGTTGTCGAGGGCTGTGATCGCACGGATCCCCACGTCGGCGGGCACGCGTGCGGTGATCGTGACGGTGCCGTCGTCGTTGGTGTGGAACGACACGTGTGACGCGTCGAGTGCGCCGCGTGTGAGATCGGGATCCGCGGCGCGACACGCAGCGCCGTGCGCTCGGGCGATGCGCTCCAACTGTTGGGCGGTGGTGTGGCGGGCGACCACGATCGTGTCGGTCTCCGCTCCCGGGGTGAGGAAGCGAGTCAAGGCCCGCACCTTCGAATACGAGAGTTGTCCGGACGCGAACTCGGCATGCGTCTCGGGTAGGACCAAAAGGGCGAGCGCGACCCGGACCTGTTCCTGGGCGGCGCGGGGACCGACGCCGCACTTCCACGACACCCAGTGGGCCATCGAGCGGGCCTCCCAGCTCTTCCACGCTTCGCGTTGCGCGAGTTCCGCGACGACGTCGAGGAAGCGACACATCGCCGCTGCAAGGTGACCGGCCAGGGATGTGGCCTCGGCCTCCAATCGTTCGGTGGGCGTTGCCGCGAGATCGGACCGCTCGAGCACCACATCTGACATCGGAAACCCCCAACGGCCCGGAAAAGCTGACGAACGCACGTTCGTATTCTACCGCCAGGGTGTGACCATCCACGCTGGAGACGGGTCCGAAGCGTTCCGCGGAACGCCACGCCGACTCGGGTTCGTGGTTGGTGAGGAGGCCCGAATCGGCAATCCTGTCGTGGTGGTTCGGTCCTCGCGGTTGCTGTCGAGAACAGGAGTTGGTGGGACCCAATCGAGGCGCTGGTTCCTGCGGACACCGAGGTATGCGCCATCGGAGACACCCTGCACTTCGAGCGCCGAACCGGTGTTCCGTAGCCGAAGCGAGAAACGTTCCGCGGAACGCACCTCACGCGTGCGCGTCAGGCCGGACGGTCGACGTGACAGATCGTCGTGAGCGATTTCGGATAGCGATGGGACGTCGGAAAGTCGACGGCCGCGACGCCCGGGAGTTCCAGTATCCGAGGGAGAAGGACGTCGTCGGGTGTATTCGGCCTGAGGTCGACGCGGAACGACTCGGGCGCGAAGTACGGAGGCCCGGCCTGTGCGTCGCTGAGCGGTCGCAGAATCCCCTCACGCTCGGCCTGCTCACGCGAGACGAATCGGACCCGGCGTACGTGTGGATCGCGCCCGAGCGTCGCGCCTACCGATGCGGTTTGCTCTGCCGTCGCCTCCGGCCCCATGAAGAAGACGAGCGCGAACGGTCGTGCCTGGAGATTGTTCCGGACGAGGTTGCAGATGAACCGGCGCCCCACCGGATCCGACGGCAGGGCGGCGAAGTTCGCCACCCCGTTGACCCCGTCCAGCTTCTGGAATTGCCGAACCAGTACTGCGACGTCAGCCGGATGCCGGACCTCCACTTTGAAGTCTCCGGCGGGCTCGATGATGCCGAACCCATGCGACCCGTCATCGGACGTCGTGGTCGTCGTGGCCTGGGTCACCGCAAAGCGTCGCACGCGACGCGATCCGACGATCGCGTCGCGAACTGCATCACGCTCTGAACGCGTCGCACCGCGGCGCATGTTCACTTCGAGGTCTGGGGCCCGGACCGACCGCACGGACGCCTCGGGCGAGCCGGCGCTACTGCTGCTGCACGCGGCGGTCGTGACGATCACGAGCATCGCGAGGGAGGACCCTGTCCGCATCGAGCGACGGTACGCCGGCATGCGCGCGTCGGCCACGTCCGTGCCCGTCGATCCAGCTAGCTCAACAGGGCTTCGAGCTCGTCGCCCTTGATGCGGCGGAACGCGCGCTGGGGGCGGGCACGGTCGAGCAAGGCGACCTCGAGTTGCTCGGCGCCGAGGTTCTCGCCGCTGTTGGCGAGTGACCGGGCACCCAACGCGACCGCGGCGGCGAGTGCGATGCCGTCGGAGTAGCCCTCGCGCACCGCGTCGGCGATGCGCTCGGCCTCGCCGCCGAGGACGGTAAAACCCTGCTCGTCCATCACGGTGCCGTCGTAGAGGATGTGGAACATCTGGTTGGGCTCGTCGGGGGTCGCACCCACCTGGGCGACGAGAATCTCGACTTCGTACGGCTTCATCTCGTGGGTGAAGACCTGACCGAGCGTCTGCGCGTACGCGTTCGCCAGCGAACCCGCGCTGACGTCCTCGGGTGAGTACTGATAACCCTTGAGATCCGCGAGGCGGACGCCACCGATTTTGAGACTCTGGAACTCGTTGTACTTGCCGACGCCCGCGAACGCGATGCGGTCGTAGATCTCGCTCACCTTGTAGAGGGTGCGGCTCGGGTTCTCGGCGACGATGACCACACCCGCGTCGCACTCGATGGCCACGAGACTGCGACCGCGTGCGATGCCTTTCCGGGCGTAGTCGGCCCGGTCCTTCATCATCTGTTCGGGAGAGACGTAGAAGGGCATGTTCATGACTCGTTGCCTCCCCGCTCCGGGCCGCCGAGAAGATCCTGGCAGCGGGCGGCGACGTCGGCGTCGTCGAGCAATTGGAATCCGTCGGCGTCGATGGTGGCCACCATGGGATAGATCCCCCGCACGAGGTCCGGGCCACCGGTGGCCGCGTCCTCGTCGGCCGCGGCGAACAGCGCCTTGATCGCGAGCGCCACCGCGTCGTCGGGTGCGATTCCCTCGTGCCAACCGGCTTTGATCCAGTTGCGGGCGTGCACGCCACCGGAACCGTTGGTCTGGTAGTCGGCCTCTTCGTACTTGCCGCCCGTCGCGTCGTACGAGAACACGCGGCCCCGTTGGCGACGGTGGTCGTATCCGGCGAAGAGCGGGATCACGACGAAGCCCTGCATCGCGGCGGGCAGGTTGGCGCGCACCATCTGCGCGAGCTGGTTCGCCTTGCCCTCGAGGCTGAGCTGTACTCCCTCGACCTTCTCGTAGTGGCGGAGTTGCACCTGGAAGAGTCGGACCATCTCGACCGCAGGTCCCGCCGCACCGGCGATTGCCACGCCGGAGTGCTCGTCGGCGGCGAAGACCTTCTCGATGCGGCGGTTGGCGATGGCGTGGCCCGCCGTGGCACGCCGGTCACCCGCCATGACCACACCGGTTGCCGAACGGATCGCGACGACCGTGGTGGCGTGGGTGATCGGAAACGACTCTGGTCGCAGGTCGTGGCCACCGGCGGGCGCATCGGGCGCCAGGTGGCGGAGGAGGTCGACGAACGACGGTCCCGGATCGTGACCGGAGGCGAAGAAGGGCAAGATCGAGGGCTCGCTCATGGGCGGGCGAGGTTACTCGTGGGGTTCACCGGATTCGGTGGAACCGTTGCCAGCGCGCGATGCGGCGCTGGAGTTTGCGGAGTGATCGTTCCTCGCGGGTCGCGGCGAGGATGTTGTCAGGGACCCGCGAGGCACCGAGCCGGGTTCCGTGCGCCAGCGTCCTCGACGTTGCGTTCGACGATCGTGCGAAGCGCGCCCGGGTCACGGTCGTCAGTCCGACCGGGACGGCTCGGTCACTCCCCGCCCTTCTGGACGTACGAGCGGACGAACTCCTCGGCATTGGCCTCGAGCACGCTGTCGATCTCGTCGAGGAGGTCGTCGAGCTCCTCCTTGAGGGCCTCGCCCTGACGCGCGGGCGCGGCAGTCTCGGCCTCGACCTCTTCGCGCTCCTTGGGAGCGGGCTTCTTGATCTGCTCTCGTTCTGGCATTGCGACCTCCTGTGCCTACGACCCGAGCTGGTCGACCAGCTGTGCCGGTGTCGTGCACTGCGTGAACAACGCCTCGACGTGCGCCCGGCTTCCCTTGAGCGGTTCCATCATGGGAATCCGCCGCAGGGGCTCCGATCCGACATCGAGGATCAAACTGTCCCAGTTGGCGGCGACGACGGAGTCGGGCCACCGAGCCAGGCACTGACCTCGGAAGTATGCCCGGGTTGTGTCGGGCGGTTCGGTCATTGCCCGCTCCACATCGGATTCATTCACGAGGCGTTCAACTTTCCCCGCCCGCACCAGCCGTTCGTACAGCGATCGCTCGGGCCGGACGTCGTGGTACTGGAGATCGAGGAGGGCAAGTTTCGGGTCGTCCCAGCCGATGCCGTCTCGGTCGCGGTAGGCGTCGAGCAGGGCGAGCTTGGTGACCCAATCGAGCTGGCCGTTGAGGCTCATCGGGTCGCGTTCGAGCGCGGAAAGCGTTTCCTCCCACCGGCGCAGGATGTCGTGGCCGACCTCGCCGCCGCAGAGTTCGAGACCGGTCTCGTCGGCGTACTTCTGGGCCAACCGGAGGAACTCCCATTGGAGTTCGATCGCGGTGCAGGAACCGCCGTCGGCGAGATCCATCGTGGCGCGCAACGTGGGGTCGTGCGAGATGGTGCGAACGGCATGGACGGGGCCGATGATCGAGAGGTCCTTGTCGATGAAGCTGTCCTCGATCATGCCGAGCACGATCGCCATGGTCCCGACCTTGAGGTAGGTCGCGACCTCGCAGAGGTTGGCGTCGCCGGCAATCACGTGGAGTCGGCGGTACTTCTGCGGGTCGCCGTGGGGCTCGTCCCGGGTGTTCACGAGCGGACGCTTGAGCGTGGTCTCGAGTCCGACCTCCTCCTCGAAGAAGTCGGCCCGGCACGAGAGTTGGAAGTCGACCGGGTTGGCGCCGTTCTCCACGCCGACCTTGCCCGCGCCGGTGAAGATCTGCCGGGACACGAACCACGGCAACAGGTTGCGCACGAGCTGGGTGAACGGCGTGTGCCGGTCGACAAGGTAGTTCTCGTGGGTGCCGTAGGAGTTGCCCTTGCCGTCGGAGTTGTTCTTGTAGACGACGATTTCCTGGCCCGGTTCGAGCAGCCGACGCGACGCCCGCATCGATTGGTCGAGGATCCGCTCTCCCGCCTTGTCGGCGAGGACGAGTTCAAGTGCGTTGGAACACTCGGGTGTGGAGTACTCGGGGTGCGCGTGGTCCACGTAGTACCGCGCCCCGTTGGTGAGGACGGTGTTGACGAGGTGGGTCTCGATGGCCGGGGCGAGGCTGTTGTCCCGGCCGAAGCCGCGGGCGTCACGCCCGGGGCTCTCGTCGTCGAAGTCCCATCCCACCCGACGGTGCTCGACGTAGCCGTTGATCAGGAGCGACGACGCGAGCACCGGGTTCGGGTCGGCCGCGTTGCGGAGGACGACGCCGTATTCGGTCTCGATGCCGCAAACCTTCGGTACCGCCATCTTCGGAGGCTAGCGAGATCAGAAAGTGTCGAGGAAGATTCGATGTCCGTCGCGGTCGATGACCCCGCGGGTCTGGGTGCTCGGAGCGGCTTCGCGTTGGCCGTGGAGGTCCATCCAGTACCAATGCCGGCCGTCGACGGCGATGGTTCCGTGCGCGGTCGCGATGCCGGTCGCGCCCGGGCCGGGGACGAACGTGTTGGCCGGCCCGGTACACGCCTGGCCGCCCTCGCCGAGCGGGCTGCGGTGCCGGGTGCCGTCCCGCCAGACGTACCGGCCGGCCGCGGTGACGTCGGAGGTGGGTGGCAACAAGGCTGCGAGTTGGTTCGTGACGACGCCGCCCGCGTCCTTCGCAGCGGCTTCGCCGTCGTCCGAATGACCACATCCGAACCGGTCGCGGTCGTCGGCACCGTCGAGGGTCAGCGGCACGCCGACGGCGTTCGACTTCGGGAAGAGATAGCCCACCATGTCCTCACCGAGGCCCTCGATGAAGCGGTACGGCTGGGACAGTCGGGCCATGATCCACGGCGGCGGGTTGGCACCGTCGGGGACGGCCTGGTCCTCCGGGCCGCCGAAGGAACGGACGTAGGTGAACGGGAAGAGTTCGCCTGGGGCGCTCACGAAGTCGGCGTCACCGATGCGATACCAGGCGACGTCGGTCTGGAACTGGTTGGCGACCTCGAACGGAACGGGGACGCCGGCCGCGTTCCGGATGAGCTTGCGACCGTCGACGTAACCATCCTTGCCGGGGATCACGCCGAACGAACCGCCGAGCGCAAAGAATGCGTTCTCGAGGGGCATGAAGAACGTGGTCCGCTTGGACCGGATGGAATCCGAGTGCGACCACGACCCGGTCGCCAGCGCCCACACACTCCAGCCGGCGATCGCCTCGCCGCGTGCCTGGGTCGACGCGTGGTAGCCGTAGGGCGCGCGGGTGGCGTCGTTGGTGTAGATGGTCCGACACCCACCGTTGCCCACCGACGAGTAGAGGCTCGTCGGCGTGTGGTCGCGCCCCGAGGGATACACCTGGGGCATCTCCACCGAGCCGTTCGCGCCGGCCATCGTCATCGCCATGCCGCCGAAGTACGACTCCAACTTCAGTCGGGCGAAGTTCGGCCAGTCGGACGACAGGTGCAGCCGGTCCTGGTTGTCGTCCGAGAACCCGAGTTCCTCGGCGTGGATCCCGTAGTTCACGAGGGTCGCGATGGCCTGACCGTTCGGCCGCACGGCTTGCATGACCCCGATCGCCTCGTCGGCGACGAACGGGTACGACGACCAACACGTCGTCAGGTTGTCGGGCCGGACGGACCCGTACCGGATATCGGCACGCTGCAACTTCGACGACGCCTGCTCGATGGCCCGAGCGGTCCGATCGATGAGGAACTCCACGTAGAAGGGGTCCACACCGGAGCTGGTCTCAGAGGGTCCGGTGATGCCGATGGTGTCGGGTGCGGATTCGTCGTGGGTCGAACTGAAGAACATCTCGTCGAGACTCGTGACGCCGTCGGCGCGCACCTTCGCGCGCACCCGGTCCCAGATCTCCTTGAACACGCCCTCGTTGTCGGCGCTCGTGATCGCGACCTCGTGATGGCCGTTGGATACCACGATGGTGCGCGCCCAGATTGGGTCGAGCACCGCGGTCGGTTGGCGGTCGCAGCAATCGCCGCCACCGAGGTAGATGCCGTCCCACCGACCGTCGGGCGGCGCGGTCGTGCCGTCGGTGTGCGGTACTGGACAGTCCTGGAACGGCTCGCCGTCGTCGTGGCGTTGGTTGCCGTTCGTGTCCTGGTACGGCTCCTCGAGGGAGAGGAGGTGGTGGCCGGTGTACCCCGCTGGTGCCGCGCACGCGGCGGGGTTCGCTCCACTGGTCGCGGCGAGCGGCGGCGTGATGTCGACCGCTGCCGCGCCGACGCGGAACTTGGCGTCGTGGCCGTCGTGATGATCACCGTGGTGGTGGTCGTCGGCGACCGCGGCACCCGGGCCGAGCGCGCTGCCGACCAGACCGATGACCACGACGATGGGAATGACGCGAAGGGCACGCAACGGACGCATGGCCGGAGCCTACGAATCCCCGCCGGCATGCGCCAGAGCGCTGTCATGGAGGATGCGCTCGGTCTCGTCGTCGGCCGGGAAGAAAAGTTCCACCGCGAGCTCGTCGAGGGTCACGTCGCGTGGGGTGCCGAACGTCGTCAGGGTGGTGAAGAGCGAGATCACCACCGACCCGAGATCGAGTTCCAACGGGACGAGGAGCGGCGCGTCGCCCCAGTCCCCCACGTGTGAGCTGCGTGCGTCGGGACCGAGGTTGCGATACGCGAGTACCTCGCGCTCGAGTGCGATGAGTTCCGCATCGCCGGTGAGGGCGATGGTGCGCCGGAGCTGACCCACGAGGTACTCGGACCATTCGCCGAAGTTGCGGGTGCGCGCAGCGAAGCCGTCGGGATGGAGACACACGCGGAACACGTTGAGTCGCGGTGCGAGGACGTGGTCGGGGACGCCGTCGAGCATCGCGTGCGCGGCGCCGTTGGCGATCACGATGTTCCACTGCCGGTCGATGGCCACGCCGGGAAACGGATCGTGGGCATCGAGCATGCGGGTGACCGCAGCTCGCGCCGGTCGCATCGGCTCGGCGTCGAGGTCGAGATGCGAGAACCGGGGCGCGTACCCCGCGGCGAGCAGGAGCATGTTGCGCGCCCGCAGAGGCACGTCGAGCCGGTCGGCGAGTGCAAGGACGAGTTCGGGACTCGGGCGGGACCGGCCGGTCTCGACGAAGCTGAGATGTCGCGGCGACACGCCCACTTCGAGGGCGAGGTCCATCTGGCTCCGACGCCGCAGCGTCCGCCACTCGCGCAGCAACTCACCGACTGGGTCGCGGGTCATGCGCGCAGGCTACGGAGTGGCGGTCGTCGAAGCGACTACCTCACGGGTCATCGCTTCGACGCGGCCACTCTCCGATCATCGGAGGCAGCCGTCGAGATGCGACGGTCTGCGAAAGGACCTGCGATGGAACTCACGACCCTGACCACCCTCGACGAGATCGTCGACGCGCACCTCGCCGGATACTGCGAGCCGGACGCCGAGCGTCGCCTCGAGTTGCTGACGGCGGCCTGGTCGGCTGACGGCCGCCTGATCGACCCGCCGTTCGACGGTGCGGGGCCTGCCGGCATCGCCGTCATGGTCGATGCCGTGCTCTCCCACTACCCCGCCCACACGTTCCGGCGCACGACTGCGGTCGACGTGCACCACGAGTACGCCCGGTACGGCTGGGAACTGGTGGCCGTCGACGGCACGGTGGCAGTCG
>JBBQXR010000068.1:0-11510 GCA_038209455.1 Acidimicrobiia bacterium | reverse complement strand
GGGCGAAGAGGACGCTCGGACCGTGTTCCGCGAACCGCACCACCGACTTGGTGAGGGCTGACCCGAACCCCACGCAGGTCCCCGCCACGATCGCGAAGCCGAGCGCGCGCATCCGAGGGCCGGCCACGAACGAGAGACCGGTCATCACGAGGGCGAGCCCGCCGCAGAGTGCGATGGCGGTCCACCAATCCCGGAGCGGCGCGACCGCGTGGCCACCCTCGGGATGGCCGGCGAGCAGGAACGTCGCCAGCGCCACCGTGAGGGCGACCGCCCATGCCACCTGGCCGCGTGTGATCACCCGCGCGTTCCACCGTGCGCCGAGTGGGAGCGCGAAGACCAGGGTGGTGATGAGGAGCGGTTGCACGAGCAGGAGCGTGCCGACGGTCAGCGCGGTGGCCTGGAGTCCGTACCCGAGGAGGTTGCCGAAACTCGCCGCGAGCCAGCGGCGGTCGGTGAGCAGGCCGACGGCGAGGCGACCCCCACCGGCACCGTGGTGGGCCGCCGCCACCTGCTGCTGGGCGACGGCGCCGACGGCGAAGAGGAGCGCGGCGCCGAGCGCGAGCAGCACGGCGAGCCAGGGCATGCCCGACACTACGCTCGCCGCCGTGGCTCCTCCCGTTGCACTCTCGGTGACCATCTCGGGGCTTGATCGCCTCTTCGGTGACGACCTCGCGGCCGTGATCGACACCGCCTGCATCGCCGACGACCTCGGCGTCGACCAGTTGGTGCTGCCCGATCACGTCGCCATCGGCCCGCGCCTCGACCGGTATCCGTACGGCGCGTCCTTCCCGTATCCACCCTCCGAGCCGTGGCTCGAACCGCTCACGGCGCTCGCGGCGATCGCCGGTGCGACCCGCTCGGTGCGACTCGGCACGGGGGTGTTGATCGCACCGCTGCGGCCCGTGGTGCTGTTGGCGAAGACCGTGGCCACGCTCGACGTGCTCTCGCGCGGTCGGATCGATCTCGGGATCGGCACGGGGTGGCAACGCGAGGAGTTCACCGAACCCGGCATGGCGTTTCTCGGCCGTACCGCGCGGATGGACGACGCGGTGCGGGCCTGCCGAGCCCTCTGGGAATCGGAACCACCGGTCTCCTTCGCGTCTCCGACCATCGCGTTCGACGACCTCTGGTGCGAGCCCCGCCCGGTGCAGTCCCGACTGCCGATCTGGTACGGCGGCGCGTTGACCGAACCGATGATCACGCGCATCGCAGACCTCGGCGATGGCTGGTTGCCGCTCGGACCGTCGCCCGCCGAGGTCGCAGCAGGCATCGAGACACTGCGCGCCGCGTTCGTGGACCGGGGCCGCGATCCCGCGTCGCTCGGCGTGCGCGTCGGGATCCCGGTGCAGACCACCGAGTCCGGAGCAGTCGACGCGGCGGCGACGATGGCGGGTGTCGGCGACCTCGCCGCGACCGGGGTCACCGCGGTATCGGTGGCCCTCGGGCGTTCGGTGCGGACGCGGGCCGACATCGAGCCGTACCTCCGGGACCTCGTCGCCGCGCTCGGCGCCTGACCACCCCTAGGATCCGCGTCCATGACCCATGATCTGATCGTCCGCAACGGCCTGGTCGTCGACGGGACCGGTGCGGAACCCGTCGCCGCCGACGTCGCGATCGACGGCGATCGCATCACCGCGATCGGTGACGTCGACGGAGGCGCGACGCGCGAGATCGACGCCGACGGGCGGTACGTGACCCCGGGCTTCGTCGACATCCACACCCACCTCGACGCGCAGTTGGCGTGGGACCCGATCGGATCGTCGTCGTGCTGGCACGGCGTGACGTCGGTGGTGTTGGGCAACTGCGGCGTCACGTTCGCGCCCTGCAAGCCGGCCGACCGGAGTTTCCTGGCCGAGATGATGGAGTCGGTCGAGGACATCCCGGCCCACGCGATCATGAGTGGCCTCCCGTGGGACTGGGAGTCCTACGGCGAGTACCTCGACTCCGTCGACCGGATGCCCAAGGGTGTGAACGCCGGCGGCATGGTGGGGCACTGCGCCGTCCGGATCCACGCCATGGGTGAGCGGGCGATGGACGACGACGTCGCGACCGACGAGGACATCGTGGCGATGCAGGCGTTGGTCGCCGAGGCGATCGATGCGGGTGCACTCGGCTTCTCGACGTCGCGCACCGCACTCCACCGGGTCCCCGACGGCCGGGTCGTCCCCGGGACGCGCGCGGGCGCCCACGAACTCATGGAACTCGGTCGCGTCCTCGGTGACCGTCGCCGCGGCGTGTTCGAAGCGGCGTCGGCCCTCGGTGAGCGGAGCGCCGATGGTGGGCGGCGGACGCGGCCGGAGGTCGCGTTGCTCGGCGAGATCAGCCGCATGACCGGTCGGCCCGCCACGTTCGGGTTGAGTCAGACCAAGAAGGTCCCCGGGATCGACATCGACGCGTTGGCCGAGGTCGACGAACAGAACGCGCAGGGCGCACGCCTGCGTCCGCAGACGACGGCACGCGGTATCGGCCTCCTGTTCGGATTGGTCCACCGGACGCCGTTCGACGCGTCGCCCGTGTGGAAGGGATTGCGCGACCTGCCCTTCGCCGACCGGTTGGCGATGCTGCGCGATCCGGAACGCCGGGCAGAGTTGATCGCGGCCGCCGATGGCGTGCCCACGATTCCGATGACCGAGATGTTCGTGCTCCCCGAAGGCGACGCGCGGTACGACCTCGGTGCGGATGACACGCTGGCCGCGCACGCGGCCCGTCGTGGGGTCAGTGTGGCCGAGGCGTTCGTGCAGATCTGCGACGAACGCGACGGCAAGGTCCTCGTGAACTGGCCGTTCCTCAACGACGACCTCGACGCCGTCGAAGGGATGCTGCGGCACCCGTCGAGCATCCTCGGGCTCGCCGATGCGGGCGCCCACGTCGGCATGATCATGGACTCGAGTCAGCCGACGTTCTTTCTCACGTACTGGGTGCGGGACCGCGGCCTCACGACGATCGGAGAGGCCGTTCGGCGACTCAGCTCGGACACGGCGGAGCTGTTCAGCATCCACGACCGCGGGGTGTTGCGGCCGGGTGCCTTCGCCGACGTGAACGTGATCGACCTCGAGGCGATGCGGCTCCCGCAACCCGAGTACGTGCACGATTTTCCGAACGGCGCCGGCCGCTACGTGCAGACGGCCTCCGGCTACGACGCGACGATCGTCAACGGTCAGGTGTTCATGGAGCAGGGCGAGCACACGGGCGCCCTGGCGGGACGGGTATTGCGCTCCGCCCCCGACGCCTGACCGACGCCCGTAAGCTCTCGGCCATGACGATGACCGAGATCCCGAAGGCGCTCCACATCGGTGAGAGCGACAACCCGTTCGTCGCGTTGGGCGACGGTACGCATCTCCAGTTGCTCCAGGTCGACATCGAAGCGGGCCTCTGGGTGATCCGCACGAAGTTCGAGCCCGGCGTCGTGGTGCAGACGCACAAGCACACCGGTCACATTTTCGCGTTCACCATCAGCGGGTCCTGGAAGTACAAGGAATATCCCGAGGTGAACGTCGCCGGGTCGTACCTCTTCGAACCCGCCGGTTCGCAGCACACGCTCATCGTCCCCGAGGACAACGACGGTATGACCGACGTGTGGTTCGCGATCCACGGCGCCAACCTCAACCTCGACGAGGACGGCAACGTCGCCTCGGTCGTGGATTCCGGTCTGGTCCGGGACTCCTACTTCGCGCTCTGCGAAGCCAACGGCCTTGCGCGGCCGTACGTCATCGGCGCCTGACCGTCACGCGATGCGGGCGTGGTCGTGCGCCCAGGCGCGGAGCGCAGCGACCTCGGCCGCACGCGATCGTGAGAGCGGCACGGTGCTCGCGAGTTCGTGGCGGACCGACGCCGCGGTGATGGCGCCCGCGTAGGACGCGGCCACGACCGCCGCGTCGAGTTCGGCGCCCGAGAACCCGTCGGTCTGCGTCGCGAGGTCTTCGACTTCGGTATCGGTGAACGTGACGGATCGGCGTGCGAGTAACGAGCGGAGGATCTCGACCCGTGCCGGTGCAGCGGGCAGGTCGACGAAGAACAGTTCATCGAAGCGGCCCTTGCGGGTCAGCTCGGGTGGGAGCCGGGTGACGTCGTTCGCGGTGGCGACGACGAACACCGGTGCATCGTGGTCCTGGAGCCACCGCAGGAATGTCGCGAGGACGCGACCGGAAACGCCTCCGTCCTCCGAACCGGTCGAGAGGCCCTTCTCGATCTCGTCGATCCAGAGCACCGCGGGCGCCATCATCTCGACCGACGCCAACGCGTCGTCGAAGCGTTGCTCGGACTCGCCCACGAACTTGCGGTAGATCCGACCGGGGTCGAGGAGCACGAGCGGTACCGACCACGCAGCGGCGATTGCGTGTGCGACCGCAGACTTGCCGCACCCGGGCACGCCCGCGAGCAGGACACCGCGCGGCGGATCGGCGGCGCGGTCGAGACCCGCGTGCACCCGTGGTGCGAGCCAGGCCTTGAGCTCGGTGAGACCGCCGAGATCTTCGAGCCGGACGGTGTCGTCCACCACGATCTCGAGCACGCCATTGGTGTTGAGGAGCGCCGCCTTGCCGGCGAGGGCAGTGGCGATGTCTCCGGCGTCGAGCCGCCCGTCGGCCAGCGCGACCTGCATGAGTTGCCGCTCGGCCTCGACCAGCGTGAGCCCGGCGAGTGATCGCGCCAGCCGGAGCCGGTCGAGATCTCCGAGTTCCACCACGACGTTGCGCTGGCCCAGTCGGACGGCGACCCGATCGACGAGAGTGGTGAGTTCGGCGATCGAAGGCGGACCGAGCCGCCAGGGGCGGGCGACGCCCTCGAGGTCCGGCGGAATGGTCATTGCGTGTCCCACGAGGAGCAGCGTCTGTCCGGGGATGGCGCGCTGACCGATCTCCTTCAGTTGGCGCAACGCCACCGCGTCACCCAACACGGGCGACGGGTCACACAACACGCACGTCCACGGTCCGGTCATGGCGAGCAGGTTGCTCAACATCTGGTCGGGGTCGACGCTGCCGTAGATCGCGGCGCTCCCGTCTCGGGAGAGCCCACTCGCCGACGACCAGGTCCAGACCGGAGTCGATCCACTTGCGTCGCGCACGATGCGCAGCGCGCGGGGTTCCTCCGCCGTGTCGACGGTGATCAGCGAGGTGCCCGAGCCGAGCAACAGGCGCAGTTCGGCGACGGCATCCATCGGAAGGTTCTCGGCCGATCGACGGGCCGGCTGGAGGGCAGCTTCGGAGCTACTCGGAGGAGAGGAAGACGTTCTTGACCTCGGTGTAGTGCGCCATGGCGTGCATCCCGAGCTCGCGGCCCAGGCCGGAGTGCTTGTACCCGCCGAACGGAGCCTCGGTCCGGACGGAGCGGTTGGTGTTGACGGACAGCACGCCGGTGCGGATCGCTTTGGCAACCCGGATCGACCGGCCCAGGTCACGCGTCCAGATCGACCCGGACAAACCGTACGGAGTGTCGTTGGCAATGCGGATCGCGTCGGCCTCGTCCCGGAACGGGATGATCGACGCGACCGGACCGAAGATCTCCTCCTGGGCGACCCGCATCGAGTTGTCGACGCCGGCCAGGACCGCCGGACTCAGATAGAAGCCGGGATCGTCGGGCACGACCCCACCGGTCACCCGTTCGGCACCTTCGCCGGCGGCGATCTCGAGGTAGTCGAGTGACACCTGGCGTTGGGCTGCCGAGATCATCGGGCCGATCTCGGTCGATTCCTCGAGCGGCGTGCCGATCCTCAGCGCCTCAGTGGTGCGGGTGAACGCGGCGACGAAATCGTCGTAGATCGAGGCCTCGACCACGATGCGGCTCCGCGCGCAGCAGTCCTGGCCGGTGTTGGCGAAGACCGACATCGGCGTCTCGGTCGCAGCCTTCTCCCAATCCGCATCGGCGAACACGACGCATGCCGACTTGCCGCCGAGTTCCAACGACACGCGCGTGATGTTCTCCGACGACGCGCGCAGGATGGACGCGCCGGTGGTGGTCTCGCCGGTGAACCAGATCTTGTCGACGCGAGGGTCACCGACCAACGCGTCGCCGATGATGCGACCGGGGCCGGGCAGGACCGAGACGCAACCGGCGGGCACGCCGGCCTCCACGAGGATCTCGCCGAGCTTCAGCGCGGAGAGGGGAGTGAGGGACGCGGGTTTGATGATGACGGAGTTCCCGCAGGCGAGGGCGGGGGCCGTCTTCCAGGTGGTGATCAGCAGCGGGAAGTTCCACGGCACGATGAGCGCGCAGACCCCGACGGGTTCCCGCAACACGAGGTCGATCCCCGCGTCCTGTACGGGGACGGTCTCGCCGAAGATCTTGTTGGCGGCACCGGCGTAGTACTCGAACACGTCGGCGGCGGCATTGACTTCCCAGCGGGCGTCACCGATCGGCTTGCCGGCGTTGCGCGCCTCGGTGGTGGCGATGTCCTCGGACCGCTCACGGATGAGGGCGGCGACGCGCAGCAACACCTTGCCGCGTGCGGTCGCGCTCTGCCCGGCCCAGACGCCGCGGTCGAACGAGTCGCGGGCCGCGCGGATGGCGGCCTCCACCTCGGCTGCCCCAGCCGACGCGACCGTCGCGAGCGGCGCGGCGGTGGCCGGTTCGAGAACGTGCAGCTCGGCGCCGTCGGCTGCGGGGCGAGGGGTTCCACCGATGAGGAGTTCCATTCCCGCACCGTACCGGGCGCCCAGCCGGTGACCCGAGATCGGTTCGCGGCTGTGCAAGGGTCACGGGATGGCGCGGCGATGGTGGGCGGGACTGCTCGTGCTGGGCCTCATGGGGTGCGCGGGCTCGACCCCGACGAAGCAGGCTGCGCCTCGGCGGACGACCACGTCCGCGCCGTCGTCCACGACGTCGACCACCCGCCCGGCACCGAAGCTGGAATGGAAGGCGTGCGACGCGGGGGAGTGCGCCACCCTGACGGTCCCGGAGGACTACTCGAAGCCGAACGGCGCGACGATCAATCTCGCCGTAGCGCGTGCCTCCAAGGCCAAGGACGGTGAGCGCATCGGCAGTCTGCTCGTGAACCCTGGCGGTCCTGGCGCATCGGGGGTGGACATCGCCGGGTACATCTCGTCCGGGCTCCCACGATCGGTCACTGATCGCTTCGACGTCGTCGGCTGGGATCCACGGGGCACCGGCGCCAGCAGTCCCGTCGACTGCGGAGACCACCTCGACTATTTGTTCGACGTCGACACCGCGCCCGACGACCCAGCCGAACTCGGCGCCCTCGAGAACGCCGCCCACCGCTTCGTGGACGGGTGTATGGCGGGAAGTGGCGAACTCCTCCGGCACATCTCGAGCGTTGACACCGCTCGGGACCTCGACCGGCTGCGCGCCGCGCTCGGCGACGAGCAGCTCACGTATCTCGGCCTCTCCTACGGGACGTACATCGGTGGTCTGTACGCGACGATGTTCCCGGGGCGGGTCCGTGCGCTCGTGCTCGACGGTGCCGTGGATCCCGAGCTGCCGCTCGCCGATGTCGCCATCCAGCAGGCGAAGGGTTTCGGCGACGGCCTCGATGCGTTCTTCACCTGGTGCCGGACCCACACCGACTGCCGGTTCCATCACGACGGCGATCCCGCCGCCGCGTACGACGCACTCGCTCGACGGATCGATGCCCGCCCGATCACATCTGCCGGTCGGGTGTTCGGCCCGACTCAGCTCGACGTCGCGGTCGCGGCGTTCCTCTATTCCGGTGCGGACGCGTACAAACAACTCGCCGACGCATTGCGTGATCTCGAACGCGGGGTCATCGGTCCCCTCGTGGTGTCGTTCGACGAGTACATGGGCCGCAAGGGCGAGACCTACGACGCCGAATGGCCCGCCTTCATCGCGATCAGCTGCGCGGACGGGCCGAACCTCGCACTCCCCGAGATGGAAGCCGCGCAGCAGCGGGCGGCGGTCGAAGCCCCCCGATTCGGGCCCGGGAACATCGGACTCGGATTCCAGTGCTCGTACTGGCCGTATCCGCCGACCCGCACCGGACCGTTCACCATGGCGGCCCCGACGGCAGCGCCGATTGTGGTCGTCGGCACGACGGGAGACCCCGTCACGCCGCTGTCGTGGGCGCAGGGACTCGCCCGGCAACTGGGATCGGCGCGACTCGTCACCGTGGCGGGCACCGCCCACACGGCCAGCCTGAACGGCAACGGGTGCCTCGACGGGATCCTGGTCCGCTACCTGGTGGATCTGGATCCGCCGAAGTCCGGGACCACCTGCGGATAGCCCACGCGGAGTGGGCTCCCGATAATCTGACGACCCGTCAGATTTCGCGCCGGAGGCATGCCGTGACCGCGTTGGACAGCCCGAACGCCACCCAGACCGCCGGTACCATCAGCGGGCCGCGGACGCCGATCCCCCGGATCGTCAGCGTCGACGACCACGTGGTCGAGCCCGCGCACCTCTGGAACACCTGGTTGCCGGAGAAGTTCCGTGCCGCCGGGCCCCACGTGGAGCGACGCGGCATCGGGACGATGCGCCACATCGGCGGCGGTGCCTACGAACAGACCTTCGACCCCGACGGTCCGAAGGCCGACTGTTGGGTCTACGAGGATCTCGTCTACATCAACAAGCGTCACGTCGCCGCGGTGGGATTCGACCGGGACGACATGACCATGTCGCCCATCACGTACGACGAGATGCGCCCCGGCTGTTACGACCCGAAGGCCCGCATCGAGGACATGGAGATGAACCATGTCGAGGCGTCGCTCTCGTTCCCGTCGTTCCCGCGGTTCTGCGGGCAGACGTTCCTCGAGGCGAAGGACCGCGAACTCGCGGAGGCGTGCGTCTACGCGTACAACGACTGGATGGTGGAGGAGTGGTGCGGCGACAGCGGTGGCCGACTCGTCCCGTTGATCATCGTCCCGCTCTGGGACGCCGAACTCGCCGCGGCCGAAGTGCGACGCAACGCCGAGCGCGGCGTGCGGGCCGTCTGTTTCTCCGAGATCCCTCCGCACCTCGGCCTGCCGAGCATCCACTCCGGCGAGTGGGACCCCTTCTTCACGGCGTGTGAGGAAACCAAGAACGTGGTGTGCATGCACATCGGATCGAGTTCGCGGATGCCGGCGACCTCGGCGGACGCACCGGTCGCGGTGGCTGCGAGCCTGAGCTTCGGCAACGCGATGGCGAGTCTCGCGGACTTCCTCTTCTCGGGCGTGCTCGTCCGCTATCCCGACCTCAAGCTCGCGTACTCCGAAGGCCAGATCGGTTGGCTGCCGTACATCCTCGAACGCGTCGACGACGTGTGGAAGGAGCACCGGGCGTGGGGCGGCGTGAAGGACTTGATTCCGGAGCCGCCGTCCTCGTACTACTTCCGGCAGGTCTTCGGCTGCTTCTTCCGGGACATCCACGGCCTCGAGTCGCTGCATCGGGTCGGCGTGGACAACATCACGTTCGAGACCGATTATCCCCACACCGACTCCACGTGGCCCAACACGTTGCAGGTGGCCGAGGACATGATGGGGCACCTGCCCGCAGACGTCGTCTACAAGATCGTGCGCGGCAACGCGATCCGGATGCTCGGGTTGGATCTCGACCGGTGACCACGCCCCGCATCGTCGATCTCGACGGTCCAGGCAACTTCCGCGACCTCGGCGGGGTGCCGACCGAGGATGGTGGAATGGTCCGGACCGGTCGCGTGTTCCGCAGCGACTCGCTCTCGTACCTGAGCGAGCGGGATGTGCTGCATCTGCGCGACGACCTCGGCGTACGGACGGTCATCGACCTGCGCGCGGGTCACGAGGTCGAAGACTACGGACACGGTCCGCTCGAGGCGCACGTCACCCAGCTCCACATGCCGATCGTCGACCAGACCCGTGAACCGGCTGCGCCCACCCGGAAGGAACGGAAAGCGGCCCGGTTCCAGACGCTGGCCGAGATCTACGGCTTCATGCTCGAGGAGTACGCCGAGCGCTTCGCCGCGGTGCTCGAGGTGATCGCGCACGTCGAGCACCAGCCGGTGGTGTTCCACTGTGCGGCGGGCAAGGACCGAACGGGTCTCGTGTCGGCGTTGACCCTGTCGCTGTGCAAGGTGGCTGACGCAACGATCGTCACAGACTTCGCGTTCACCGAAACGCGGATGCCGACGATCGTGGCCCGTCACGCGGTGCACGCGGAAGCCAACGAGACCCAGGCCGAAGTGGCAGGGCAGCAATACGGCGCGCAAGGAGTCACGATGGTCGGCGTGCTCGAAGCGTTGCGGGCCGAACACGGTTCGGTCGAGAACTACGTACTCGCCGCCGGCCTGTCCGGCGCCGCGATCGCCGGACTCCGCGGATCTCTGGTCACGCCGGCGCCGTGAAGGTGCTCGCCCGCTCCACCCGGGCGACGCGCAAGGCGTAGGTCGAGTACCACTCGGCGCGACCACGTTCACGGGCGACGGTGTGCTCGACGTGCTTGCGCCAGGCTTGGATCGACGCCTCGTCGCGCCAGTAGCTGACCGTGATCCCGAGCTCCGCGTGGGCGCTCTCGATGCCGAGATAGCCCGGCTGTTCCGTCGCCAACCGTTCCATCAGCGCCGCCACCGCGACGTACTCGGCCAGCGCAGTACCGGTGTGCTCCGAGGTGAAGATCACCGCGTAGTACGGCGGTTCCGGTGTCGTTGCGAGCCCGCCCGTGGTCATGCCGCGCACCCTATCGACCAGGCATCCACGACGGATCGCAATTGCCGTCGTACCGTCGCGTGATGACGGTCCCGCCCGAGCCGCCCGCCGCGCCGCCACCACCGCCGGTTCCCTACCCGTACCCGGCACCGGTAGTCGCGCGACACACGAACGGGTTCGCGATCGCATCACTGGTGTGCAGCCTGGCCACGTTCGTGGCCTGCGGAATTGGTTCGATCCTCGGGATCGTCTTCGGGCACATCGCGAGGAGTCAGATCAAACGCACAGGGGAGGACGGCGCCGGCATGGCGCTCGCCGGGTTGATCATCGGATACGTCTGTCTCGGACTCGCGGTGGCGGTGATCGGCTCGATCATCGTGCTGACCGCGGTCGTCGACCACGCCAGCGCGGGGGTCGACTACGCACGCAGTGTCGACCGCGAGATCGTGCGCATCGCGCGTTTCCGTGGGACGCCGCCGCGTGATCGCTCGACAATCCTCCAGGCATTCGGGAGTACCTGTTGTGGAGGCGGAGTGACGCTCGGATCGACGATGATCCCGTTCTTCGGCGCGAGTGGACACGCAGCTCGCGGCGTCACGAACGACGATCTGGCCCGGGTGGGGTGGCGGCTCGACATCAGCGGACCGTTCGACCGACACGCGTGTCTCACCGTCCCGAGTGAGCCCGTCACGCACGTGTCTGACGTGAGTTCCGGTCGCTGCTGACCCCGCAAGCAATGAGCCACCCGTCACGTCGTGCCGTTCGGGGAGAGCGCATCAGGTAGGGTGGTTCCCGTTCGACCCTCGTCGGACAGCCGCGCTGGAGACAATCCCGTCCTTCCGTCGCGCGGAAGAGAACCCGCTGAGCGGGTTGAGGAGTGTCACAGTGTCCAGCTTTTCCGATCTTGGGCTCGCGCCCGATCTCGTCCACGCGCTGATTTCCAAG
>JBBQXR010000067.1:0-11518 GCA_038209455.1 Acidimicrobiia bacterium | reverse complement strand
GGCGACGGTTCGATCCGGTTCGGGCTGTCCGCGGTGCGCAACGTGGGCGAGGGCGTCGTCGGCAAGATCATCGAAGCTCGCGACGAAGGCGGTCCGTTCACCGACTTCTACGACTTCTGCGAGCGGGTGGAGACCACCGCGCTCAACAAGCGGACGATCGAGTCGCTGGTGAAGGCCGGCGGCTTCGACTCGCTGGGCCACCCCCGCCAAGGGCTGGCGCTCGTGTCGGAACTCATCATCGAAGAGGTACTCCGCCGGCGCGGCAAGGAGGCGGAGGGCCAGTTCGACCTGTTCTCGACGAGCATCACGGTGGCCGAATCCGAGCGTGATCACAACCGCACGCCGATCCCCGAGCAGGAGTTCGGCAAGACGCAGCGGCTCGCGTTCGAGAAAGAGATGCTCGGGCTCTACGTGTCCGATCATCCCCTCATGGGAGCCGAACGCGCGCTGCGGCGCCACACCGACGCGACGCTCTCCGAACTCAAGGAGATCCGGGAGGGCGAACTCCGCACCGTCGGCGGTGTCGTCACCGCGCTGGCCAAGAAGTACACGAAGCGCGGTGATCTGATGGCCACGTTCGTGCTCGAGGATCTCGGCGCCGCGGTCGAGGTGATGGTCTTCCCGAAGACGATGGCCGCCTACGGCGAGATGCTCGGCGAGGACGCGATCGTGTGCATCAAGGGTCGCCTCGACATGCGCGACGACGCACCCAAGATCATCGCGATGGAGATCAGCCAACCCGAGTTGATCCTCGACGGCGCGCCACCGGTGCGCATCAAGGTCCGCCCCGGCGCGCTCACCGATTCCAAGACCACGCGCCTCAAGGAGATCCTCGCCGAACACCCGGGCGAGTCCCAGGTGTTCGTCCACCTCGAGTCCTACGAGAAGACCACGGTCCTGCGTCTCGGTGATGAGTTCTGCGTCTCCGACCGCGCCGGCCTCTTCGGAGAACTCCGCGTCCTCCTTGGGCCCGACTGTTTGTTGTAGGCGGACAGCCCGAAGGGCCGGCCGGAAATAGGATTCCGGACATGCCAGATCCTGACGGGGTACCTATTGACGACGAGTTGAACGAGACGGACGCAACGACCGAGCGGCCGATCGATCGGGTGATCGGTTCGCTGCCGGGATCGTTCGCCGGCGCCGGGCTCACCGGTCTGGCCAAGGGCATGGGCATGTGGGTCGAGCCCGAGGAAGCGGCCGTCATCCGAGAGGTGGGGGAGCCGCCGCCCGATCCCGACGACCCGATCGAGGTGTCGATCGACCCCGACCACCCCGAGAAGAGCCGCATCGTCTTCCACGTGCGCGCTTCCGGCCCGGACGACGCCACGCCGCCCTCGGCGAACTAGGTGCTCACCAGCAGCCGGTAACCCAGGTCGAGTTCGGCGAGGGTACGCAGGTGGCCGTGGCGTTCGTCCCACGCGCCGGACGCAAGGTCGGCGGCGAGTCGGTCCATGCGCGAACTCACCAACCCCTGATCCATCGTCTGCATCGCGCTCATCCCTGCGCGCACCGCGGGGTCGAGGTAGCCCTCGGGTCGGGCCCAGTACGCACCGGTGAACCCGTCGGTGCAGTCGTGCGGGATCGGCACCGGCATCACCTCCGCGTCGAGCATCGCCGCGAGATCCTCGATCACCGGGAAGTCGAACAGTTGTTGGCCCGTCATCTCCGGCAGGTACTCGCGCACGATCCACGCGTCGAGTTCGAAGACAGTGTCGAAGGTGAAGACAACGATGCGTTCCGCCACCCGGCGCAGCTCCGCGATCCCGCGTGCCAGGTCGGTCCAGTGGTGCAACGTGAGCGTGGCGAGCGCGGCGTCGAATGCCCGATCGGGAAACGGCAGCGCCTCGGCGACTCCGCACACCGACGGCGGCGCATCGGTCGCGCGCTGGGCGAGCATGACCGGTGACGGATCGAGGGCGACGACGCGCCGGTCGCGCGGTTCGTACGACCCGGTCCCGGCCCCGACGTTGACGACCGTGAGCGCACCGCCCAGCGCCGCGTCGATGTGGGCGGCGATGCGGGGGTCCGGGATGCGCGCGGCGGCGTAGGTGCGACCGATCGAGTCGTACAGCGGCGCCGGTGCACCGTCGGGTGCGGTCACCCGACCTTGGCGATCACGTCGTCGGCGAAGCGCGAGAGCGCGTCGCGCAGCCCGGCGGCGTCGAAGGCGAGCGGTGGGATCACCACCCGGTCGACGCCTTCGTCGATCATGCGCTTCACGCCGTCGGCATCCATGGCGCCACCGCGGGTGATCTCGATGGCCGCCGGGTCGCGACCGGCATCGCGCGCGGCCGCTTCCATCGCGTCCCGCTGGGCGGTCCAGTCGCCCTTCCCCGGGAAGAAGCCGTCGCCGAGCCGACCGGCGCGGCGGGCCGCGGCCAGGGTGTGGCCACCGACCACGATCGGCACCGAAGGCTGGGCAGGGTGGGGGAACGAGTTGGCACCGCGCAGGGTGGTGAACGTCCCGTCGTAGTCGACACTCTCGCCTTCCCACAGCGCACGCAGGACCTCGACGTACTCGTCGGTGCGGGCCGCGCGTTCGGAGAACGGCACACCGATCGCGTCGAACTCCTCCACGAGCCAGCCGACACCGATGCCGAGCGTCACGCGACCGCCGGTGAGCAGGTCGAGGGTGGCGACCTCCTTCGCCAACACCACGGGATTGCGTTGCGGGAGGATGAGGATGCCGGTGGCGAGTCCCAGCGTGGTCGTGTGCGCGCCGACCCACGTGAGCCAGACGAGGGGATCGGGGATCGGGGCGGTGTCGCCGCCAGGCATCTTTCCGTCCTTCGAGTACGGGTACTCGGATGCGTAGCCACTGGGGACGATCACGTGCTCGACCGTCCAGATCGACTCGATCCCGGTCTCCTCGCAGATCTGCCCGAGTTCGGCCGCGACCTCGGGGCGCCCGAACGGACCGACGTTCGCGAACAGCATTCCGAACTTCATGGTGAGCTCCATCATCTGGCGTCGAACGACCGGCCGGAGGTGGCCGAAGCCGCAGTTTTCAACACCATGTGCTCCGCGTGCCAAGCTGCCCCGCACTGTTCGTCGGAGGCGAGGGAAAATCAGGCCGTGAAAATTGGAGTGCTCGGAGCGACGGGGCCCGCAGGCCGAGGATTGGCGGCACGATTGAGTGACGTCGGGTTCGACGTGCTCGCCGGCTCGCGGGAGCGGCAGAAGGCCGAGGTCGTCGTGAACGAGTTGACGGCCGAATGGGGCGATCGGGTTTCGCGGATCACCCCGGCGAACAACCAGGCTGCGTGTGACGCCGAGGTCGTGGTCCTCGCCGTCCACGCCGACGCGGCGCTCGCGACCGCCAAGTACTTCGCCGACCAGCTCTCGGGCAAGATCGTCGTCTCGATGGCGAACCACCTCGAGAAGCACGGCAGCGAGTTCAACGCGGTGCTCCCACCCCACGGCTCGATCGCCAAGGAGATGCAGGCGCTGCTGTGGCGCTCCGAGGTGGTGACCGCTTTCCACCTTGTCCCGGCGGCGGAGTTCGCGAACCTCAACGAGAAGATGGAGAGCGATGTCGTGGCCTGTGGCAACGACGATCACGCCCGCACGACGTTGATGGAGATCATCTCGGCGATTCCCGACCTGCGTGCGTTCGATGGTGGGTCACTCGAGAACGCGGTGGGCATGGAAACGTTCGCCGCGGTGTTGCTGACGATCAACATCCGGCACAAGGTCCGTGCCGGGCTCCGACTGTCGGGATTCTGATCGCGTGACCATCAACCTCTACTGCACCGCGCGCCGCGCGGTCATCCCGTTCACCCCGGATCACCTCGTTCGGATGTACGTGTGCGGGATCACGCCCTACGACTCCACGCACCTCGGCCACGCGGCCACCTACCTCACCTACGACCTCCTGATCCGCCGGCTCGAGGAGCTCGGACACGAGGTCCACATGGTGCGCAACGTCACCGACGTCGACGACTCGATCCTGCCCAAGGCGCGCGAGCTGGGCGTTCCGTACCTCGAGCTCGCCGAGGCCGAACTCACGCGATTTCGCGCCGACATGGAGGCGCTGGAGATGCGCCCGCCGATCGCCGAGCCGCGTGCGACCGAGACCATCGACGAGATCGTGTCCATCGTCGAGCGGTTGCTCGACTCGGGTCACGCGTACCTCACCCACGGGACTGCGTACTTCGACGTCTCCACGTTCCCCGCGTTTGGCGAGCTCTCGCACTACAGCGAGGACCAGATGGTGCGCCTCGCACGCGCGCGCGGCGGGAACCCGGACGACCCGCACCGCCGCAGCCCGCTCGACTTCGTGTTGTGGCAACCGAGCGCGGCCGACGAGCCCGCGTGGCGCGCGCCGTTCGGCGTCGGCCGACCTGGGTGGCACGTCGAGTGTTCAGCGATGGCGATGCAGGAACTCGGCACCACCATCGACATCCACGGCGGCGGGACCGACCTGATCTTCCCCCACCACGAATGCGAGATCGCGCAGAGCGAAGCGCTCACCGGGCAGCCCTTCGTGCGACACTGGCTGCACTCGGCGATGGTGGCCTACGAGGGCGAGAAGATGAGCAAGTCGCTGGGGAACCTCGTGTTCATCAGCGATCTCCGCCAGACGGCCGACCCGCGTGCGATCCGGCTCGCGCTGATGCATCACCACTACCGGTCGGGCTTCGAGTGGCACGACACCGACATCCAGGACGGCAACGCGCTGCTCCACCGCCTCCTCGCCGCGGCACAGTGCACGACCGGTCCGGACCCGGCGCCGTTCGCGGCGCGGGTGCGAAACGCCATCGACGACGACCTCGACGCGCCCAGGGCCCTCGAGGCGCTCGGCGAGTTCGCGGACGCGATCCTCTCGGGCGGCGACGACGCGTCGGCTCCGGCAGTGCTCGGCGAGCTGGGTGCGTTGATCGGCGTCAACGTCACCCGCCCGCTCTGAGCTCAGGCCTCGGCCTTCTCCTTCAGCGGCACGAGCGCCTGCTGGTACATGCCGCCCAACATCGGAGCCATCTCGTCCGGGGTGCACGTGACGTCCCAGACGACCTTGCTGCCGTCACCGTCGGGGCTCACCGTGATGGTCGCCTCGTGGCTCTCGACCGGCGCACCCTCGGTGATGGAGTACGTGAGCGCCTTCGCGTCCTCGTCGCACTTCACGAGCTTCTCGCGGATGGTCATGCCCATCATCGACAGCACCCGGTCGTCGCCCTCGGACTTCAACTCGTCGATTCCCGGCATCCACGAATCCAGGCCATGGAAGTCGCGGACGATCGCCCACGTGGTCTGGGGTGAGGCGTTGACGGTGATTTCGCTGCGGGCATCGGCCATGCTGGGCTCCTCGATGGTGTCTCGGTGGGGGATCGAACGGGGCGACCGTACTCCGCGAATCGTCCCCGAACCGGGGAACGTCCACCGGTAACCTCGCCACCCATGAGTCCCGTGACGATCACGCTGCCCGACGGTTCCGCGCGCGAATACGAGTCCGGCGTGACGGGGGCCGAGATCGCCGCGAGCATCGGCCGGGGCTTGGCCAAGGCCGCGTTGGCGGTGTCGGTCGACGGCGAACTCGTCGATCTGACCCGTGCGATCGACCACGATGCCGCGGTGGCCGTGGTCACCGCTCCGTCGGAGGAAGGGCGGGAGATCCTGCGCCACTCGACGTCGCATCTGCTCGCCCAGGCCGTCTTCGACCGGGTCCCGGGCGCGAAGTACGCGATCGGCCCGGCGATCAGCGACGGCTTCTACTACGACTTCGAACTCCCGAACGGCGCGCACTTCTCCGACACCGACCTCGACCGGATCGACGCCCGGATGCGCGAGATCATCAAGGAGAACCAGCCGTTCGAGCGGGAGGAACACGACGCCGCCGAGGGGCAGGCGCTCTTCGCCGACCAGCCGTTCAAGCTCGAGATCATCGCCAACGTTACGAGTGGCGCCGCCGACGACGAGGATGCCGGGGAAGTGACCGGTGACGGCACCGTCGGCGTCTACAAGAACGTCCGGGCCGACGGATCCACCGCGTACGTCGACCTCTGCCGCGGCCCCCACGTCCCCTCCACCGGCAAGCTCGGCGCGTTCAAGCTCACGCGCGTCGCGGGCGCGTACTGGCGGGGCGACGAGAAGCGCCAGCAACTCCAGCGTATCTACGGCACCGCGTGGGAGAGCAAGGACGCGCTCGCCGAACACCTCCATCGCCTCGAAGAGGCCGAGCGACGCGACCATCGCAAGCTCGGCGTCGAACTCGACCTGTTCTCGTTCCCGGACGAGGTCGGTTCGGGGCTCGCGGTCTTCCACCCGAAGGGCGGCACGATCCGGCGCGTCATGGAGGACTACTCGCGGGACCGGCACGAGGCCGCCGGCTACGAGTTCGTGTACTCGCCGCACATCACCAAGGCGAACCTGTTCGAGACCAGTGGTCACCTCGATTGGTTCGCCGACGGCATGTACCCGCCGATGGAGCTCGACGGCGGTACCGAGTACTACCTCAAGCCGATGAACTGCCCGTTCCACATCTTGATCTTCAAGAGCCGGACGCGCAGTTACCGCGAACTCCCGCTGCGGATGTTCGAGTTCGGCACCGTGTACCGCTACGAGAAGTCGGGTGTGGTCCACGGTCTGACGCGGGCGCGTGGCTTCGCCCAGGACGACGCCCACATCTTCTGCGCACCCGACCAGGTGAAGACCGAACTCGCTTCGCTGCTCGACTTCGTGCTCGAGCTCCTGCGTGACTACGGCCTCGACGACTTCTACCTCGAGTTGTCCACCAAGCCGGAGGGGAAGGCGGCCGGCACCGACGAGGAATGGGCGGAAGCCACCGACGCGCTGCGCGAGGTGGCGGAGGGCGCCGGACTCGACTTGGTCATGGATGAGGGTGGCGGCGCGTTCTACGGCCCCAAGATCTCGGTCCAGGCCCGCGACGCAATCGGTCGGACCTGGCAGATGTCGACCATCCAGGTCGACACGCAACTGCCCCAACGCTTCGATCTGCATTACGTCGCGGCCGACAACGAGCGGCACCGGCCGATCATGATCCACCGGGCGTTGTTCGGATCGGTGGAGCGGTTCTTCGCGGTATTGCTGGAGCACTACGCGGGCGCGTTTCCCACGTGGCTCGCCCCGGTGCAGGTGAGTGTGTTGCCCGTCGCCGACCGACACCAGGACTATGCGTTGCGCGTGGCCGAGCGGTTGCACAGCGAGCGACTGCGGGTCGAGGTACTCGACGCCCACAACGACACGCTCGGCAACCGGGTGCGGCGCGCCAAGACCGAGAAGGTCCCGTACGTCCTGGTGGTGGGCGACGACGACATGGAGCACACCACCGTCGGCGTGAACGCCCGCGGGAACGACGCGCCGGATCGGGGGGTGGCGCTCGAGGACTTCGTCGGCCTGATCACCGCTGAGGTGAGCGAGCGCAGATGACCATGGAGCGGCTCTGGGCCGGCTGGCGGTCGAGCTACATCGAGAGCATCGAGACCCACTCCCGACCCGAGGGTTGTCTCTTCTGCGGTCTCCTCGAACTCGACGACACCGAAGCCGAGATCCTCGAGCGCGCTGGCCATTCGTTCACGGTGATGAACGCGTACCCCTACACGTCGGGGCACGTGATGGTCGCCCCGCTCCGCCATGTCGCGTCGATCACCGAACTCGACGCCGAGGAGGCTGCGGCGCTCATGCACGCGGTCCAGCGCGCGACCGCCACGGTCGACGCGGTCTACACACCCGAGGGCATCAACGTCGGCGCGAACATCGGGCGCGCCGCCGGCGCCGGGGTGCCGGGTCACGTGCACGTCCACGTGCTGCCCCGCTGGAACGGCGACACCAACTTCATGACCTCGATCGCCGACGCCCGCGTCCTCCCCGAGAGTCTTCGCCACTCCTACGACAAGCTCCTCGCCGCCTGGCCGTCGGCCTGACCTTCACGTTTCGACGCGTGGATTGCAGGCCCTGGCCTGCGATTCCGGCGCCGAAAGGAGGGGAGATCTAGGTTGGGCGCGGTGGAAGACACCGACGACGCGCTGCCCGGGGATCTCGACGTCACGAACTTCGTCGGTCCCACCGTGTTCCCCGACAACGGCAAGCGGCGGATCACCGGGACCATCCACCTGGTGATCGCGGCCGGCTGTCTCGCCCAGTACGCGCAGAGCGGCAACCAGGGCCTGCTCGCCGTCGGGATCATCCTCGCCCTGCTCGGCGCCTATCACTTCGTCGCCGGCTGGAAGACCGGGATCAACGAGACCGAAGCCCTCGCCGTCGCGAGCCGCACAGTCGGATTCCCCGTCGGACACGCGTCTGCCCAACTCGCCTGGTACGGCATCCGTAGCCGGCCGGCCTGGCGGATCCTGCTGTACAGCGCGGACGAACCGCCGAGCCTGCGTGGTCTCGTCGAGTGTGATGCCGTCGACGGACGGGTGATGGGGGAGTACACCGAGCGCAACCCCGAGGACTGGTCCGAGTTCGGACTGGGCGGCTGACGCTGCGTGCTGGGGGCGCGGGCCGAGCGGGCGGTGTGAACCGGTAGCGTTCCCGCCTCATGCAGGGGGCCGGTGCACCACCCAGGATCGGTCCGTGGCGGGTGGAACTCCGCCGTACGGCCGAACTCGTCGGGGTGTTCGGGCTGGCGGTCGCGCAGCCGACCTTCGACCTCCTCGGCAAGAACGCGGGCCTCTTCGTGGCGTGGAACGCGACCGTCCCGCGTGCGCTCGCGCTCGTCGTGCTGGTGATCCTCGGGCCGGCGCTCGCGGCGCTGGCCGTCGAGATGCTCGTGGGTGCTGGGATCCCCCGGGCGCGCCCGGCGGCCCACGCCGTGATGCTCGCCCTCGGGATCGGCGTCATCGTCGCCGAGGCGGTCAAGCACGCCACCGAACTGGGACCGGTCTCCCTCTACGTGCTCGGCGCGATCGGCGCGGTCGTTGCCTTCGGGCTCGTGGCGAAACTGCCGGTGTTGCGCACGTGGCTCGGCTATCTGTCCATCGCGCCGATCGGCTTTGCCGCGCTGTTGCTCTTCGCGTCACCCGCCTCGACGGTGGTCTTCGACTCCCAACCCGCGGCGGCCGCGGTGACCGTGGCCCATCCCCATCGGGTCGTGATGATCGTGATGGACGAGTTCCCGTTGACCTCGCTTCTCGACGGAAAGGGGAACATCGACGCGCAGCTGTACCCCAACTTCGCGAAGTTGGCCGAGACGTCCAACTGGTACCGCAACGACACGACCGTCGCTCCCTACACCGAGGCCGCGGTTCCCGCGATCCTGACCGGCCAACTCCCGAAGCCCGACCAGAAGGTGCCGGTCACCGCCGAGCACCCGCACAACCTCTTCACTTTGCTCGGTCGCACCTACGACCTCAACGTCCACGAGTCGGTCACCCGTCTGTGTCCGACGTCGATGTGTCCGGCCCGCAACCGCGCGGTCGGTGCGCACCCCGGCGTGCGGGGGATGCTGCAGGACGTCTCCACGATCTGGTCCGACTTCGCCGATCCGGCGAACCGTGACGCGCCAGGGTTCGGCGGTCTCGGTGGTGAGGACACGCAGGCGGTCCTGACCGCGAACGGCTTCGTGAACTCGTTGCAGGCGAGCGCCCGCCCGCGCCTCGATTTCCTGCACGTTTTGTTGCCGCATTTCCCATGGCATTACCTCCCGACGGGCCAGGACTACGCGGCGTTGCCGGGCCACACGAATGGGCTGCACGGCCAGAACTGGGCCAACCAGCAGGTGGCCGACCTGTCTCGGGTTCGCCACCTGCTCCAGGTCCAGGCGACCGACACGTTCATCGGCCAGGTGGTCGCGAGGTTGCGGGCCCTCGGGGTCTACGACGACACGTTGCTCGTGGTGACCGCCGATCACGGAGTGGCGTTCCGCGGCGGAGGCCCGATCCGGGGGGTGACGAAGGCGTCGGTTCCCGACATCGCGTGGACGCCGCTCTTCATCAAGACGCCGGGGCAGACCAAGGGCGTGACCGACGACGGCGCCACCGAGTCGATCGACGTCCTGCCGACGATGGCCGCCCACCTCGGTGTGCACCTGCCGTGGAAGGTCGACGGCGCGTCGCTGCTCGGGTCGCGGCGAACGGATCCGACGTTCCCGTTGTTCGAGTGGTCGCGCAGCATCCTGCGCCCGCCGCCGGGCCGGCATTTCCTCACCTTGCCGCGTGCGCCCGGGTTCGCCGCGGTCCGCGCGGCCCAGGCCGCCGTCCCGAACCAGTTCGCCGATCTGCGCGTGTTCCGGGTCGGGCGCTACGCGAACCTGCTCGGCACCCCCGCGCATCCGGACGCGCGCAAGGATCCCGCCGTCGTCACGCTCGACAGTCCGCTGCGCTACCTCGCGGTGGACCAGGCGTCGCCGAAGGCGCAGTACGCGGCGATCCACGGCGTCACCACCATGGCCACATCCGGCCGGCCGCTCGCGGTCGCGGTGAACGGCGTCGTCGCCGGGTTCAGCTTCACCTACCGCGCCCCCGGATCCGATCACACCGAGTTCTGGGGCACGCTCGTGCCTCGCTTCTTCCACACGGGGCGGAACTTCGTGCAGGTCTACGCAATCGACGGCCCGGTGTCGGCGCCGCGCCTCCACCTCCTCGGCACGCCGTCGGTCCCCGCTGCGCCGGGCTGAGACCACGCCTGTCACCACGCCTGTCACCACGCCAGACACCACTTTCCGCGACACGGAACACGCTCCGTGGCCGCTTCCTGAGCCGAGGGGGTCCGGGGCGAGAAGGCCCTGGTGGTACCGTTCAGGCCTCGTCGCCGCCATCACCCGAGGGAGTGCGAACGCACATGCTCGACGGCCGTCTCCGCGCCACGGTTTCGCGTGGACTGACACCGATAGGTCAAGGGTTCGAGCGCGCCGGTATCGGACCGGATGCGCTCACCCTCCTGGGCCTGGTGTGCTCGGTGGGAACGGCGCTGCTCATCGCGTCGGGTCACCTGCTGTGGGCGACTCTCGCCCTCTCGCTGAGCGGTCTCGTCGACCTGCTCGACGGACTGGTCGCGCGCAGCTCCGGGCGGGCCTCACCGCGTGGCGCGTTCTTCGATTCGGTCATGGACCGTGCTTCGGACGCGATGGTCTTCGGTGGGGTCGCGTGGTACCTCGGTCGCACCAGCGGTCACTTGCCGGTCCTCGCCTTCGCGGCCGCCGCGCTCGCAATGTTGATCTCCTACGAACGCGCCAAGGCGGAGGCCCTCGGGTACGACGCACGTGGTGGCCTGATGGAACGAGCCGAGCGCATGGTCATGCTCGGCATCGGGCTCGTGTTCGACGTGTTGGTCCCCGTGCTCTGGATCATGGTCGCACTCATGGTGGTCACGTCGGTGCAGCGGTTCGTGAAGGTGTGGTCCCAGGCCTCCGGTGACGTGCCCGAGCGTCGGCCCCGGCCCGCGCCGCGGCCCCGGCACCGTCGTCTGGGTTCGGCCGATGGCGAAGCGGGTGCCGGGCAGAGTCGTTGGCGGACGAACGCCCGGTCGAGTGGTCAACGCGCGGTGCGCACCCCGCGGACCACGCGTCGCAGTCGCCCGTAGCCATGCCGCTCCCGTCGGCGTCCTACGTCGCCTACCGAGT
>JBBQXR010000066.1:0-11637 GCA_038209455.1 Acidimicrobiia bacterium | reverse complement strand
GCTTGCACGTCTTGGTGGTGCCGGTGCAGTTGACGGTGCCGGTGGCGTCGAACGCCGCGAGGATGCCGTCGGCGGTCGCGACGTAGGCGATTCCGTTGGCCACTGCGGGCGATTGCCCACCGCTCGGGCCGATTGCGGCAGTCCACAGCGGCTTGCACGTGGTGGTGGTGACCGTCGTGCAGTTGACGACCCCGGCGGCATCGAACGCCTCGAGCTTCAGGTTGGCCGACTCGATGTACACCACGCCGCCGGTGACCGTGGGCGAGGACTGCACCGACGCTCCCGTCGCCGCGGTCCACAGCGGCGCGCACGTCTTCGGCGTGCCCGAGCAGCCGGTGGATCCGTCCGCGCTGAACGCGTAGAGCTTGCGATCGTCGGATCCGATGTACACGACGTTGTTGGCCACCGCCGGCGATCCGCCCGTGATGGTGTTGCCGGTCAACCCGGTCCATCGGACCGCACAGGTCTTCAGGGCAACGCAGTCGCCCGCCGCGTCGAACGCGTAGAGCTTGTGATCGGACGCACCGACGTAGGCAACGCCGTTCGCGAGCGCCGGTGTCGCGGTCACGCTCCCGGCGCCGGTCCTGCCGTGCCACGTGATGGCGAGAGCCCCCACGTTCGAGGCGCCGATCGCCGATTCGAATGCCTGGTTGCCGGCGTGCCCGGCATCGCCGCGGAACTGGGCCCAACAGCCCGAGAGCACGATCACCAGACCGATCGTGACCATGCGCCGCATCGTTCGACCTGCCGTCATGGTGTCGCCCCCTGAGCGCCCCGCCCGTTGCGTCCGGTTCGTCCGGAATCGCCGAGCAGTATGACAGGTGCTGTCGGGCTCCTGACGCGGCGGTCAGTTGCGGGAGAATGCGCCGCGGGCCATCTCGCGGGCGGTGGCGGGCTTGCCGAGCGGGACGAAGGCGTCGCTCACGGCGGTGAGTTCCTCGACCTCGTCGTCCACCAGGTCGAGATCGGCGGCCTCGACGTTGCGGCGCAGCTGGTCCACCGAACTCGCGCCCGGGATCACCACCACGTTCGGGTGATGAATGAGCCACGCGAGGGCCACCTGCGAAGGGGTTGCGTCGTGCGCGTCGGCCACCCGGCGGACGGCCTCCACCACCGGCATCGCGCGGGCCACGTTGTCGGGGATCCAGAGGGGGTCCATGCCCCGCGCCGAGCCGCCCGGAAGATTGTCGGGCCCGTACCGTCCCCCGAGCAGTCCCTTCGCGAGGGGGCTGTACGCGATCACCAGCCGACCGTTCACCTGCGCGTACGGGACGATCGCCTCCGAAGGCTTCGCCGCGAGCAGGCTGTACTGCACCTGATTCGAGAGCACCGGCCGCCCGAGTGCGTCCTCGGCCGCCGCCCAACGCTTGGCGGAGAAGTTGCTCACGCCCGCGTGGTGGACGAGGCCCGCGTCCTGGAGTCGGCGCATGCCTTCCATCTGCGACGCGAGGGACACCGCCGGGTTGGGCCAGTGCACCTGGTAGAGGTCGATGGTCTCGACGCCGAGGCGGAGTGCGGAGAGTCGGCCGTGCTCTTCGACGCGCGTCGCGGTCGGCCACACGGGCAGCACCTTGGTGGCGACGAAGGCTTCGGCTCGCCGACCCTCGAGCGCCCGCCCGACGATCGTCTCGGACACGCCGTGCGCGTACACCTCGGCCGTGTCGATGAGGTTGACGCCGAGATCGAGCGCGGTGTGCACGAGTTCCACCGCGGTCTGGCGCGCGTAGTCGAAGGAGTAACCCCAGTCCTTCGAACCGAACTGCCAACACCCGAGCCCGATCGCGGAGATCCGGCTGTCTTCCACCTCGACGAACTTCATCCTCGGCTCCTTCCGCCGTCGCGGATGCTTGCAGAGGTCACCATCGCCCGCCACCGCGGGCGCGATGGTGCGTCGCTCAGAGTGACTCGTAGGGCGGGAGGTCGGTCGGGCGTGGGGCCGGTACGAGGCGGTCCTTCGCCGCGCCGCGCACGCCGGCCGCGTCCAACACCGGGGCGGGGACCTCGGTGAGTGAACTGATCAGATGGTTGTCGGTCGAAGTCACGCCCACGAGTGGGTGGCCGCCGCACGTCGGTTGGGGTCCCAGAAGTCCCAGGGTGGGATCGGGCTGGATCGACCAGTTGCCGGCGTACGCCAGCGGACCGCTGCTGCAACCGCCGAAGGAGAACTGCGGCGCCGCGCCCGGGAAGATCGACGCAACCGCCGGGAGCAGTACCGCGTCGTACACCACGTTCCCCCTGATGGTGACGTTGGTACTGCCGTTGTCGGTGTACACCGCCCAGCTCAGGTCGGGCTGGTGCAGCACCACGTTGCCTTCGATCCGCTGACCGTCGCGCAGTGATGGACCTTCCACGCCGTTGGTGTAGATACCGCCGCCGTCCACCATCACCTGCATGTAGTCGAAGACGAGGTTGTTCGTCACCGCGTTCGCGCGCGAGTAGTTCGGCAACGGCGCGAGGTCGCCGAGTCGCTCGCGCCAACCGCCCCAACCGGTCGCGATCCCCGTATACGGCAGGTCGTTCACCTGGTTGTGGTCGACGGTCGCGTGCTGCGCATACCCGACACTGATCCCCGGGCTGCTCCGGTACTCCGCGCCCACCGCGTGCACCCAGTTGTCGGTCACGACCGTGCCGCGGGTGCGTTCGTCGGCGCGCGCCTGCGGATTGTCGAAGCGACCGACGGCCACGCCCGCGCACGACGTGTCGGTGAACTCGTTGCCCGTCACGTGCGCGTCGCGGCTGCCCGCGCCGAACCCGAGCGCGGTGGCACCGAGATGCGTGAACGTATCGGCCTCGAAGCTCACGTTGCGGTCGTGGGTGAACGTCACGTTGGCCGGCACCTGGGTGAGTTGGTTGTAGAAGCAGGTCTTCCCGGGAGAGCAGTCGCCGCCGCGGTGATACGCGCCGGGTCCGGAGAGGATCTGCGCGGTCTGGAAGTCGGAGTAGCCGTTCGGTCCGCTCGGCGCGAGCCAGGTGGCGTGCGAGAACGTGATGCCCCGGAAAGTGAGGTCGTGCACGGGCGCGTGCGCGGTGCCGGCCCCTGTGATCAGTGCCTCGAGCCGGGGCGCGATCACGTCGACTTGATTCAGATCCTGACCCGCCAGCGGGATCACGGAGAGCTGGTGGGCCTGCTCGTCGAGGTACCACTCGCCCGGCTGGTCGAGCAGTTCGAACGCGTTGGTCACGACGGGCGTGGTGTGCAGCGGCTGGTTGAAGAGCGATCGGGCGAGCACGCTGTGCGGGTCGTCGGCGCGTTTGGTGGTGTTGTCCCAGCAGGGCTGCACCATGGTGATCGCACTACCGGCGATGGTGCGGACACGGCACCGACTCTGGGTCCAGTTCGACGGCCCGCGGTTGTACACGAACTCGATGTCCGACGGGTTGCGCCACGCGCTCATCGTCGTTGTCGCGGCTACATATCCGGTCGCAGTCTGGGTGAGGGCGACCGGTGCCGGGCCCGACGCGACCGCAGCGCGCTGACCGTCGACGTAGAGCTGGCGCGTGCGCAGATCTCGGGGCACCTTCGCCACCCACGCGCCCGGCGCCGCGGTCGAGGGTCGCCAACCGTGGATGGCCGTGCCGCCACTCAGGACCGGATGCGCTCCGGGGGCCGCCTCGTAGACGACCTGATGGCCGTGACGGCCGGAGTCGGCCGCGGTGAATCGCACGGGCGCGGGGAGCGCGTACGTGCCGTCGGCGAGGACCACGTGGATGTCGGCATTCATCGACGGGACCTGGTGGCGGACTGCTGTCTGAGCAGCAGCGAGGCTGCGGTACGGAGCAGCGCGCGTCCCGCGCTGCGGACCGTGCCCGGTGGGGGCGACGTAGATGGCGGCCCGATGCGTCGGGGTGGACGCCGCGGCCGCCGTGATGGGCGTGACGCTCGCGGCGGTGGCGCAGGCGAGCCCGAGGACGAGGAGACGACGTTGGGTGATCATGAGGGGCGGTTCCCGGCCGCGGCGACTGCATGGGCGCGCAGGAATGTCAAGGTGATGTCGAGGGGCTCGGGTCGTCCGAACAGGTAGCCCTGCCCGAGGTCGCACCCGGCGGTCTGGACGAGCTGGCGGACGGCCTCGGTCTCGATGCCCTCGGCGACCACGCCGATGCCGTGCACCCGGGCCAACTCGACGATGGCGCGAGCGGTCGCTAGGCAGTCCTCGGCCTCGATGCCGTCGAGGAACGAGCGGTCCATCTTGATGGTGTCGATCGGGAGTCGGCGGAGGTGACTGAGCGCGCTGTAGCCGGTGCCGAAGTCGTCGAGCGCGAGCCGCAGTCCGGTCGTCCGCAGGCGTTCGAGCACCGCGAGGTTCCATTCCGAGTGTTCGAGCATGAGGGATTCGGTGATCTCGAGGGTGACCAACGACGGATCGATGGCGAGTTCGGCGACGATCGACTCGATGGTGGCCACGAGGTCGCCGGTCCGGAACTGGTGGGGGGACACGTTGATCGAGACGCCGACGCCCGGCGCGTCGCGCTGCCACGCGGCGCAGTCGGTGAGCGCGCGGCGCAGCATCCATTCGCCGACCCGGACGATCAGCCCGGTCTGTTCGGCAAGGTCGATGAACTCGCTCGGTTGTACGAGTCCGACGCCGGGTCGCTCCCACCGCGCCAGCGCCTCCATACCGCGGGTGATCCCGGTGTCGAGGTCGACGATCGGTTGATAGAACGCGCGCAGTTCGTCGCGATCGAGCGCACGCCGCAACGCCGTCTCGCGCTCGAGGCGTGACGCGGAGACGACCGCCATATCGCCGCGGAACATCCGAACGCCCGACGGGCCCGACCGCTTCGCCTCCTGCATCGCGGTGTGGGCGAACCGCACCAGGTCGCGTGGCGTCTCGCGGCCGTGCCAGCGCGCCGCGCCGATCGACGCAGTGAGGAACACCTCGTGGCCGGCGCCGACCGGGAACGGTGGTCGGAGGATCTCGTGGATCCGGGACGCGAGGTCTTCGAGCACGGCGTCGTGGGAGACGTGCTCGCACAGGACCAGGAACGTGTCCCCGCCGATACGGGCGACGATGTCACCTTCCCGCACCACCGCCGCGATGCGGTCGGCCACCTCGATGATCAAGGAGTCGCCGAGTTCGTGGCCGAGGCTGTCGTTGACGAGCGCGAAGTGGTCGACGTCGACGAACAGCAGCCCGATGGTGGAGCCGTTCGCGCGAGCGCGGCCGGCGGCTGCGTCAGTGCGTTCGAGGACCGAGTGCAGGTTGGGCCGGCCGGTGAGGTCGTCGCACTCGAGCGCAACCCGCAGCGCCGCTTCCGCAGCCCGTTGTTCGGTGACGTCGCGCACGATCGCCGTGTACATGGTGCCGAGGCTGGTCGTGACGGCGGAGATCGCGACCTGCGCCACGAACGCGGCACCGTCGGTCCGTTGGAGCTCGGTCTCGATCCGCGCGTCGGTATCGAGGGCGAACGCCTCGCGCAGCGCGGGCGCCGAAGCGGGTGGGACGAAGTTGCGATAGTCGCGGCCGAGGACTGCCTCGCGCGTCGTCCCGAAGATCTCCTCGGCGGCGCGGTTGAACTCGACGAGGTGACCGTCCTCGTCCACGGTGAGGATGGCGTCGGCGGCGGACTCGAGGATGGCGGTGCTGTGCTCGACTGCGTCGGCGAGCCCGCGGAGGGCGGCGCGTTCGGCCGTGATGTCCCACGTGAGTACGGCGACGGTCTCCGGCGCAACCGGGATCGCGATCAGTCGCCGCCAGGTCGGGTCCTCGCCGGGAATCCGCAGCTCGATCTCGCCCTCGGCGCGCGTGTCGGTTGCGAGCGCGCGCTCGTAGATCGCGGTTGCGGGCGTGTTGTCGGCATGCCGGTTCGCCTCGGAGAGCAACATGCCGACGGGCTCACCGCCGACGGACTCGTACGCCTCGTGCACCCGCCGGTTCGCCTCGACGATCACCCAGTCGTCCCGGCTCGCAACGCGGCGCATCACCACGAAACCCCCGCCGAGCCCGTCCATTGCGGCGCGGTGATGGGCCAACGCACGGGAGGTCATGAGCTTGTGCGAGTTCCCCGTTTCGGTGCCGTGCTTGCGCGAGTACATCGCGGTGTCGGCCGCGCGGATGAGTTCCTCGGGCGTGGCGCTCCCGCTGCGGTTGTCGACCATGCCGACGCTCGCGGTCACGGCCGTCGTCCCGAGGTCGGCCCACGGCTCGTCGAGTGCGGCGCGGATTCGGTCGACGAGCGCTCCGGCCCGCACCCCGGGTGGGACATCGCGGAAGAGCATGACGAACTCGTCTCCACCGAACCGGCCGACCGCGTCGCGTCGGCGGGCCAGGTGGTTGAGGCGCTCGCCCACTTCGATGAGCACGGCGTCGCCGGTCTGGTGCCCGAAGCTGTCGTTCACATCCTTGAACCCATTGAGGTCGACGAACGCGAGCACGACCCGCTCACGGAGACTGCACGCCTCGGCGAGGTGTTCGGTGAAGGCCGTGCGGTTGAGGAGGCCGGTGAGCGGGTCCGTCATGGCCAGAGCGTTGAGCTGGTGCTCGCGCCGTTCCAACTCCTGCATGGCCCACGCAATGGTTTCGGCCACCACGGTGGAGACGGCAATGACGAGCACGCTGTCGGTGAAGACGACCTGGGAGTGCGGGAGCGTGGTGAGGTACGCCGCTGCACCGACGAGCACGGGCGCGAACACAGCGGCGAGTCCGCGAGCCGAGGAGAGCCCGAGCCACACGAGGATCACCATCATGAAGATGACGACCGCCATGGGTTCCTGAGGGCTCGTGACGGTGTGCCCGATCGCGGCAGTGGCGACGAGCAGGAACAGTCCCCACGACGCGACCGCGAGCCGCGACCGCCACGAGAGTCCGCGCCGGAAGGCCACGAGCACGACCACGCCCGACACCAGGCTGACCAGGGCGAACCCGATGACGACGGCGGTGCGCGTCCCAGCTGGGCGGGCGACGACCTGGTTGAGGATCGTGATCGTCCCCGCGCACAGGAACAGCGCGGCGGCGGATCGCGGCACCAGCCCGGTTCTCGTCGAGTTCGTCACCGAAATGGTGTCGACCGTTCCCGGCCCCGGGTTGACCGGGTACTTCGGGCGGTATACGTGGATTGAGCAGCCGGCCAGTCCGGGCGGGCAGGTCGCGCTCACACCGCCGTCCGACCCGCACGTCTTCGAGATCGCGTGCTATGCCTGCACGTCATCGGGGCCGTCGAGGTGGCTCCTACCTGCCCTGGATCTCCTTCCGGCCCCGATGACCTCTTTGTTCGCTCGCCGACCGGTTCGTTCCGGGTGTCGCTTGCAAGA
Source organism: Acidimicrobiia bacterium (assembly GCA_038209455.1). Lineage (GTDB taxonomy): Bacteria > Actinomycetota > Acidimicrobiia > IMCC26256 > JAENVU01 > JAENVU01. The sequence goes on along the minus strand of JBBQXR010000066.1, from coordinate 4,385 downwards.
CGGCGACGGCGCGATTAGAACAACCAGCACCAACCGAGCGACCTCGTGACGTCGGGTGGGTCAAGGCAGGTAAGGGCAGAGTTGGTCACCGTCCGGGTTTCCCGAACGCGACCTCATAGGTACAGGGAGATTTTCATGGGCAGGCTTCGCCATCTCGCGCTGTTCGTCGCGTTCGTGCTGACGACCGCAGGGCTTTCGTTCGTCGGACCGGTCACGGCGGACGCGAGCGTCACCACCGTCACCGTCGACCAGAGCAGCCTCGCTCCCGGTGGTTTCTGGGGTTCGCCCGCCGGGTCCGACACCGGTACTGCGGGCTTCGTCAGCGGTCCGGCATCTCCGCCGGCCGGCACGGGCAGCCTCGCCCTCACCGTTCCGGCGGGTCAGCACCGCTCGGTCTACGACTACCAGTTCGGCACGTGCGCCAACTGGCCGGTGGGCTACCCGAACTGCACGGCACCGACGGGCACGCCGATCTCCTCGATCACCGCGCTCTCGTATTCGACGTACCGCGACGGTGCCAACAGCGCACCCAACGCGTTGCCGTCGCTCAACATCGAGATCGATCCGAATCCGACCGGTCCGGCGCCGCACTACACGACGCTCGTGTGGGAGCAGTCGAACAACGGCGGCAGCACGGTCGATAACACGTGGGAGACCTGGGACGCCTACAACAGCGGCAACGGGGTCTTCTGGTCGAGCCAGGTGATCCCCGGGTTCCCGTCCCCGGGCGCCGGGGGCACGCTGCTCACGTGGAACGCGCTCAAGGCCGCGAACCCGACCGCGGCGATCAGGTACGGCCTCGGCGTGAACATGGGGTCCGGCCCTGCGTTCACCGGCAACGTTGACAAACCCACCGTCGGCATCTCCGGGAACGACACCAACTTCGACTTCGAGCCGTCGGTCACCAACACCGTCGTCGGGTCGGGCGACACCAGCCTGTTCCCGACGCCGACCACGCCGTGGGTCAGTAGCGACGACAGCACCTACGCCGCGGGTGACATCAACTACGTCACCGGTCCGGGCACGCCGCCCAAGGGCGTCGGGAGCGTGCGGCTCGGCGTCACGGGGAGCGGAGCGAGCGATCTCGTGGCACTGAACCTCGCGAACAGTGCGACCCACTTCTCGCAGATCAGCGACCTGCATTACTCCACGTACCGATCGTCGGTGGACCCTTCGGGGAACAACCTCGCTGTCGCGCTGCAGTTCAACGTCGACTACGACAAGACCGACACCACTGGCACCTGGCAGGGCCGGCTCGTTTTCGAGCCGTACGAGGGCATCGGCGGAAACGTTCCGCAGAACACGTGGCAGACGTGGTCGCCGACTACCGCTGGCCGGTGGTGGATGACTGGGAACCCGATCGTCGGGAACTCCCCGGTCGTCAAGCAGTGCCTGCAGTTGACGCCCTGCACATGGGCGCAGGTGCTCGGCTTCTACCCGAACGCCGGTTTCAACGGCGGCCAGGTCTCCCCTGCCATCGCCGCGCAGCCCTTCATCAACTTCAAGGCCGGCTCGGCCGCCAGCTGGCCGGGCTTCGTCGGCAACGTCGACGACTTCCGCATGAGCATCGACGGCAGCGAGGCGAACGTCGACTTCGAGCCGAACTGCACCACCGACTGCTACGTCGCCACGACGGGCAGTGACGCCAACACCGGTACCGCGAGCGATCCGTTCCTGACCGTCCAGAAGGCGATCGACACGGTCAACGCAAGTGGCACCGTGCACGTCGCCAACGGCACGTACAACACCGCGGTCAACACGACCATCCCGAAGGCGGTCACGATCCAGGGCCAGAGCCGGGCGGGGACGATCCTCAACGGACCGCGGGCACAGATCGATCCTTCCGGGAGCCTCGCCGGACTCCAGATCACCGGCACGACGTCGAACGTGACGATCGAGCAACTCACGATCCAGCACTACGACTACGGGATCTTCACCAACGGCAACCTGATGTCGAATGTCACGATCCAGAACCTCAACGCTTCCGACAACCGGCTGCACGGGATCTGGATCCAGGCGAACGTCGGCTCCGGCATCAACGGTCTGACGGTCGACAACGTCGACGCCTCCCGGAACAACCAACTCGGTGGGAGCGCCGGTCGTGGCCTCTACGTGATCAACGGACCCAAGAGCAACGTCACTGTCACCAACAGCACGTTCGACGCGAACGGGCTCGTCGGTTTGGACCTGAGTGACGGCAGTGTCACGGGCGCCACGATCATGGGCAACACGGTCACGAACAACGGCGACTCCGGAATCGGGGTGCTCGGGGCGATCGCAGGCGGCGCAAACATCGTCGCCGGCAACACCGTCACGAACAACGGTCGCTACGGAGTCGAGATCAAGAACTCGACCGGCGACTCCACCGACACCGGTACCGGCAGCGTGACGGTGAGCGGCAACACCGTGACCCGCACGATCGCGGCCACCGACGCGCGGGACTACGGCGGCATCGTCGTGATCCGGCGCTCGCCGGCCCTGCCCATCAACCCGAACCAGCCCGCGGGCATCGTCATCGAGGGCAACACGGTGAACGGCTTCCACCGGAAGGCGTCGGGTTCGACGGGTGACGGCTTCGGCATCGTGGTCGGGGGCCTCAGCCACGTGATCAGCTCGAACATCGTGAGTAACAACGACGTCGGCATCCAGGTGCAGGGCGCGAACCCGTCGCTCAACGCACAGAGCACCACATTCTTCGACCGTGACGACGCCGCGAACGGCAGCGCCACGGTGAGCCGCAACTCGATCACGGGGAACACGACCACCGGGCTGCGCATCGCCGGGAACGGCACCGCAACCGGCACCTGCAACTGGTGGGGGTCGGCTTCCGGTCCGGGCGCACCCGGCGGTGGTGGCTCCGGTGACGGCGTGTCGACGGGAGTTCCGGTCACGCCGTGGCTCCTCACGAGCAATCTCAACGCGATCTGCCCGGGCACGGTCCCGACGGTCAGTGTCGGCTCGGCGAGCATGGCCGAGGGCAGTGGCACCGACCCGGTGGTCAACCTGCCGGTGACGCTCTCCAGCGCCTACGGCGGCACGGTCACCGTCAACTACGCGACGGCAGATGGTTCCGGGCCGACCGGCGCCGTGGCTCCGAACGACTACACGTCGGCGTCGGGCACGGTCACGTTCCTTGCGGGCGAGACCAGCAAGACGGTGCCGCTCACCATCCGCGGCAACTTGAGTCCCACCCAGTTCGACGAGAAGGACGAGACCTTCACGGTGGCGCTCTCCAGCCCGACGAACGCCACCATCGGCACGTCGCCGGGGACGGTCACGATCCTCAACGACGACACGCCGACCGTGTCGGTGGCCGCAGGGACCATCAGCACCGTCGAGGGGAACTCGGGTTCGCACGTGGTGCAGGTGCCGGTCTCGCTCACGAACCCGAGCGCGTTTCCGATCACCGTGGCCTACACCACGGCGAATGGCGGCGCGGTGGCACCGGGCGACTACGCAACGTCCGCCGGGACACTCACCATCCCGGCCGGTCAGACGAGTGCGAACATCAGCGTCACGATCAACGGTGATGTTCTCGACGAGCCGAACGAGAACCTCTCGGTGACCATCTCGTCCCCGGGCGGTGGTGGTTCGGTGCCGCCGATCCTCGGCAATGCATCGAGGACCATCCAGATCACCAACGACGACACGCCGACCATCTCGGTCTCGAACACGGTCATCGACACCGTCGAAGGGAACACGGGTACCCACCCCGTGCTGGTCACCGTGTCACTCAGCAACCCGAGTGTCACCGCGATCACGGTCGGCGCCTCGACCACACCCGGCAGCGCGGTTTCGCCGAGCGACTTCGTCACCTCGTCGGGCACCGTCACGATCCCGGCCGGGCAAACCACCGGAACCTTCACCGCAACAGTGAAGGGCGACACGGTCCTCGAGGACTATGAGTTCTTCAATGTGGTGCTCGCGGGTCCGGGTGGTGGCGCAACCGCCACCCCGATCCTCGGCAACGCCACGGAGAAGATCCAGATCCTCAATGACGAGAAGCCATCGCTCACCGGCACGGCTCCGACGGGTTCGGAGGGGAGCACGTTCCAGTTCGGTGCGACCCTCGTCCAGCGGTACTACATGCCGATCTCGGTCCTCTACACGACCGCGAACGGCACGGCGACCGCGCCGGGCGACTACGCCACCACGTCCGGATCCATCACCTTCGCCGCCGGGACCAACGGGACCCAGACGGTGGCGGTGCCGACCAACTTCGACTTCCTCACCGAGCTGGCGGAGAAGTTCACGATGACCTGGTCGAGTGGATTGATCAAGGTCAGCCCGGTCGTCAAGAGCGGCACCATCAAGGCGAACCACACCTGACCCGACGGGTCACGTCGTTCCTCCGGAGCCCCGGGTCGCGGCCGCGACCCGGGGCT
>JBBQXR010000065.1:0-11648 GCA_038209455.1 Acidimicrobiia bacterium | reverse complement strand
GCCGAGTGGGGATGCTGTGACTCGCTGAGGAACCCGCGCCATTCGTAGTGGCCGTTGCCGTTCGTGGGGAGACGACGGTCGAGTCCGGGCGCGCGCACCGGGAGGAGCCCCGAGCTGAAGTACGCCGTGGCGCTCCGCGACGCGTAGGCCCAGTTGAACGTGAACCCGAACTGGTTGGCAATGGTCCAGAACTTGCTGGGAGTCGTGGCCTTTCCTTCGGTCATGTCCTTCAACGCGCCGAGGTTGAGGCTGTCTCGGCCGAAGGTGGAGCGCTTCCGCGTCAACGCGATCGGCTGACCGTCGGACAACGCGGTTCCGATCATCGGGCCGTGCACCGACACCGGGTACCGCAACTCCACCCCATTGAGCGTCCCCGCGTCGAACGTGTCGAACGGGCGACACACGCCGTTGAACATGTAGCTCGTGGACGCGCGCGTCGGCGCGGATCCATCGGGATTGCAGAGTTGTTCCGCGAACACGTCGCGGACGTCGTGGTTGGCAGACGTGAGACTCCACGCGTAGTTCTGCGTGCGCCCGATGAGCAGGTACATGGCCATGCCCGGGACCGCGACCCCCTGCGCCTCGATGCCGGGGCCCGTGAGGTGGATCTGCTCCACGATCTCCGGGTAGTAGTAGCCGAGTTGCGGGCCCATGACTGCGAGCGTGTTCCCGCTCCGGGAGCGGCTCGGGTCGACGACGAGGAAGTTCGACGCCTGCTTCGCGGGGACCGGTCCGGCGGCGGGATAGGTCGGGACCTCGGCCGCGGCCTGCGAATCGGGTGGTCCGACCAGCGAGGTGGACGGCGATGCGGCCCGGCTCGACGCGACCAGCGACGCGGCCGCCGACGGCGTACGGGAACTCGCCGTCGACGCCGCGACCGGGGCCGCCGGTGCGTGCGGGTCGAGCGACACGATCGAGCCCTCGTCGATCTTGACGGCTCCCGTCACCGCACCGCCGGTGAGGACCGGGTAATCGAACCGCTGCTTGAGCGTCGTCGGAGCCTCGGGATCGTTGAACAACATTGCGTCGTTCCACGCCTGGGTACCCCGGACGTTCCCCAGGTGGTTCTGCAAGTTGCTCAGGAACTCGGCGTTCGAAGCCTCGGCACCGCCGCCCGCGCCGAAGATCGAACCGATGAACGCGGTGGTGGCGACGACATCGTTGACTGTCGCCGGCGGCTGCGGGGATCCACTCGCCTGGAAGTACGCCGTCATCCCGTCGGCCTCGGACTGAAGGTCTGCGACCAACTCGCGACCCTTGTCGCCGTAGGTGTCGACGATCAGCTTCACCTGGTCGGTGACGAGTTGTTCAGTGGCCGCGCTCGGAACGAAGGTCTGGCCGCTCGTGACGAGGCCGAAGGCGTTGATACCGGGGACGTCGGCGACCGCAACGCGAGCCGGGCCCCGTCCGAGTTGGAGGAGCAGGCCGCGGTCACGCGCCGTCACCCAACCGGCACCGAACGCCAGGTCGGCGCGCGTCTGACCGGTGACGTGCGCAACGCCGTACGCGTCGTACTCGATCTTCGTTCCGGGGCGGCCGGTCGGCTCGATCCGGGTCGCGCCGACGGGCTTGAAGTCCTCGGGGAGGAAGAACTTGTTGATGTCCGTGTCGGTGATGTGGTCACGCAACGGCGTCAGTCCGTCGTACAGCGGCAGCTGGTTCCGGGACTGGTCGGTCGTGGGGAACCCGCCGTAGTTGCCCGGCGGCAGGATGTAGCGGGCCCGGTCCGCGGGGCCCTTGGTGGGGGGCCGGAACGGGTCGAACGGCTTGCACGAGACGAGGGCGAGTACGCCCACGACGGCCACGACCATGGCTCGGCGACGATTGCGGACGTTCATGATTGCCCCCCGTGAACCCGCTCGGAACCACGCTGCGGACTGCGCACGGTACCCGTCCCGGGCGAATTGTCACAATCCCGAAAACCACGCAGCGTGAGTAGGAGTGAACTCGCCGGTGCTCGCACCGGGAGCTCCATCACGGCGTGCGTGGCTCAGGCGACGGGCACCTCGGGGCGGGCAACGGCAGCGGCGCGTTGGGGCACCGACGGTGCGACGAGCGGCCACGGGTGCTCGCGCTCGTACGCGAGGGCCACGTCGAGCAGCAACGCGTCGGCGTGATGCGGCGCCAGGACCTGCATCCCGACGGGCAGCCCGTCGATGGTCCCCGACGGTATCGAGACCGCCGGGTTGCCGTAGATGTTCGAGATGATCGTGAGGCCACCCATGTTGACGAGGTCCGGGAAGCGGGCGGCGCCGGCGGCGAGCAGTGCCGGCGGCAGCTTCGGGAACGCGCCGGCTGCGACGCGCAGACTTGCGAGCGCCCCCCGTACCGCGCCCTTCACCGCCCGACTGTTCATCGCCCAGTCGGCGATCCCGGACTGGTCCTGGCTCATCACCGCGTCCGCTGCGAATGCCGGCCCGGGGTTGGTCGCCGAGATGATGAAGTCAACCTCACTGAATGCGGCCGCCATGACCTCGTTGGCCTCGATGCGCAGCAGTTCTGCCGCGGCGGCGGTGTTGAGGTTGTACATCGACTGCGAGAGTCGGAGCCCGAAGACCACCTCGTCGGTGAGTTCGGACGCGCACCGGGGCCAACGGTCACCGAGTTCGCCGAGCAAGGTCGCGAGGTTGCCCATCATCCACTGCAACGAAAGGTTGGGCGGCTCGACGCGCACGTCGGCCTCCACCATCCCGGTTGCAGCAATGAGGTCGGCGGCCGCCGTTCGCAGGCTGTCCTCCACCCCGGGATCGAGTGGGATCCCACCGAGGTTCGGGATCACCCCAACGCGCCGACCCGTCAGATCGCTGGTGCCGAGACCGGCCTCCCATCCGCCACCGGCGGCGGGGAGCGAGGTGGGATCGGCGAGGTGGGGTCCCGCACACACATCGAGGTAGCGCGCCGCGTCGCGGACGGACCGCGCGACATTGCCGACCACCACCGTGTTCGGTCGCATGTACGCGTGCGGGCTCCGGGGGATCCGTCCGAACGTCGACTTGAACCCCAGCAAGCCGGTGTAGCCGGCCGGGATGCGGATCGAGCCGCCACCGTCGCCGCCGGTGGCCAGACTGACGATGCCGCCTGCCACCGCCGCCGCCGATCCACTCGACGATCCGCCGACGGTGCGGCCGTACCGCCACGGGTTGTGGGTCACCCCGTTCAGCTTGGTGACCGAGACGTTCAGCCCACCGAACTCGCTCGCGGTCGTGGACCCGACGGGCACCACACCGCCTCGCCCCACCAGGCGTTCGATGTGGTGGGAGGTCCGGTCGGCGATGCGGTCCTCGTAGACGAGCGACGCCTCGGTGAAGGGCCAACCCTCGACCGGCTCCAGCTCCTTGATCCCGGTGGGCACGCCTCCGAACGGCTTGGTGAGATCGGCCGCTGCGGCGGCTCGGGTCGCGCCCTCGCGGTCGAGATGCGCGAAGCAGTTGAGGGTCGACGCCTCGATGGCGGCGAACGTCGCGTCGAGTTCCTCCATCGGCGACCGCTCCCCGGCGCGGAACGCGTCCACGAGCGAGCAGGCGTCACCGGTCCACGGGGTGTCGGTCATGGCCGCAATCCTCGCGCTCCCGCCCCGGCCAGTTCCAACAGGACGGGGAGGCGCGACCGATCGCTACGCGCCGTCGAGGCCAGCTTCCCTGCGGTCCAGTTCCCGTTGGCGCAGCTCCAACTCACGCCGCCGGAGATCCGCTTCCCGCGCGGCCAACTCGGCCTCCTCGGCGTCGAGTTCCGCATCCGGCGCGGCCAACCCCCCGAGGGCGGCCGCCCGCTCTGCCTCCCACGACGCCAACCGCCGATCCAGTTCCTCCGACCGCCGGTCCGTGATCGAACCCTCGAATCGCGGCGAGTCCTCCGGCCCGATCGCCCGACGCGGTGAACCGGCGCGCTCGGCTCCGGTGACGGGCCGCCAATGCTTGTTCATGGGTCGACCGAGGAGCAGCCACAGGACGGCGCCGAGATCGAAGAGCAGGAACACGATCACCAACCACACGCCCTTGGGCAGGTTCCGGCTCAGCTCCGAATCGGTGGTGATGCAGTCAACGATCGCCCAGATCCAGAACGCAAACACGATGAAGGCAATCACGCCTTCGGCTTCGAACAGCATCGACCCCTCCCCTCCGCGCGAGGAAAGCGTACGACAGCCGGGAGGGGTCAGGGAACGACGAGGATCTTGCAGTGCGCGTCGGGGTCCGCGAGCGCGGCGAAGGCGCCGGCCACACCGTCGAGCCCCACCTCTCCGGTGACCATCGGCGTCACGTCGATGTCGCCGTCGGCCAGGTGGTGCAACGTCGCCGCGAACTCCATCGGGTCGTATCCGAGGACGAACTGGATGCTCAGCTCCTTGCTGATCCCGAAGAACGGGTTGATCGTGTCGGGCTGCATACACACACCGACCACCACCACCCGGGTCCGCCCCGGCGCGGACCGCAACACGTCGTCGATGATGCCGGGCACGCCGATCGCCTCGAACACCACGAGCCCACGCGCGCCGCCGGTGCGGTCCCACGTGCGGAACGCCGGTTCGTCACGCGGGTCGACGGTCTCGTGCGCACCGAGTGTGGTGGCCACCGTGCGCCGGGCGCTCGAGTAGTCGGCGGCGACGATGTGGTCGATGCCCTTCAGTCGCAGAGCCGCGATCACCGCGAGACCGACCGGCCCGCAGCCAAGGACCAACGCACCCTCGCCCGGGACGATCCCCGACCGGTTCACCGCGTGCAGGCCGACCGCCATGGGCTCGGTCAGCGCGGCGCGCCCGGCGTCGAGACCGTTCGGGACTTCGACCATCAACGGGACCGACAGCAGCATCTGCTCGCCGTAACCACCGACGACGTCATTGCTATACACGATCGGCCGCAGTCCGGTCGCGGTGAGCAGGATCGGGATCGAGGTGACGAGGGTTCCCGGCGCTGGGCCCTCCGTTCCCGGGCCGAGGTCCATCACCTCGGCGGAGAACTCGTGGCCCATGAACACGTCGGCATCGAGATCGACGGGCGGTGCACCGAGGTCCGGCACGCCGTCCATCTCCTCGGCGAGCGCCATCATCGTCGAGCCGTGCGCGGCGAAGTGCAGGTCCGAACCGCAGATCCCGCACGCCTTCACGCGGACGAGCGCCTGTCCGAAACCCGGCTGCGGTGTCGCGACGTCGTCACGCACGACCATGGCTCCGTGGCGGAGCACTGCAGCTCGCATCAGTGCGCTCGCTCGTCGTCGAGTCCGCCCAGGAAGGTCAGCAGCGCGGCGTTCACGGCATCGGGATCCTCCTGGTGGACCCAGTGCCCGGCCCCGTCCACCAGCACGAGACCGCGATCGTCGTCCAGGAGCGGCCGCGCCAACTCCGGCGGACTCATCATGAGCACCGGGTCGCGCGAACCCCCGATGAACATCGCCGGTGCCTCCACGTGATGGCCATCCACGTGCTCGGTGAGCGTCCAGTTGCGGTCGAGGTTGCGATACCAGTTGATCCCGCCGCTGAACCCGGTGCGCGTGAACTCGGCAGTGAAGTGGTCGAGTTCGGCTTGGCTCAACCACGCGGGCAACCCGTCGGGTTCCGGGATGCGGTCCACGAACCCCCGCCCGTCGTTGGCCATGAACGACGGATCGATCGCGTCGCCATCGGGCATGCGGGCGGCGAGGAGACGGCGCATCGTCGTGGCCGGGTTCCGACCCAGGTCGGCCTCGGGTCGGTCGGGCTCCTGGAAATACACCATGTAGAAGAACGCGTCGCCCAACACCTGGCGCAACAGCTGAACGGGCGGCATCGGTGGACGCGCCATCATCGGCACACTGATACCGACCACGCCCGCGACGCGCTCGGGCGCGAGCAACGCGAGGTTCCACACCACGATCGCGCCCCAGTCGTGACCGACGAAGACACCACGTTCCTCGCCGATGTCGTCCAGTAACGCAAGCAGGTCGCCGGTGAGGCACTCGATGTCGTAGTCCTCGACGCGCGGCGGACAGGTGCTCCGGCCGTAACCCCGCTGGTCGGGAACGAGCACGCGATACCCGTGTTCGGCCAGGACGGGTATCTGATGGCGCCACGAATACGAGAGTTCGGGGAATCCGTGCGCGAGGACGACGGGCGGTCCCGAACCCGCGTCGAGCACGCGCAACTCAACGCCGCGTGTCGCGACGATCCGATCGGTGATCGCCACGGTCATGCCTCCTGCGCCATCGCCGAGGCCGACGTGAGCGCCGCGACCAACTCGTCCCGCGTCGGTCCTTCCCGCGGGGGAACCGGATAGGCGTCGGGGTCGGCCATCACCTCCATGACCCGTCCCATGAACGCGGGGTCGGCCATCAGTTCCTCGAAGGTGGCGAGCAGGTTCCACAACTTGGCCAGGCCGCGCCCGATCACGGGGTCGGTCGCGCCGGCCACGTAGACCGCGGTCATCGCTCTGCTCTGCGCGTCGGGTCCGTCTCCGCCCCGGCCGATCCCCGCCGGATCGGCGCCCATCCGGTCCATCTGCACCGCGAAGTCGTACGAGGGCAACACCTCGCGCACGGCTCCGGCCTCGTACTCCCGCCCACGCGCGGATGCATCAGACGGGAACGCGGCCAGCGCGTCGGCAATCGCGAATGCCTGCACGACCGCGAGCGAACAGCCGCGGCCGTAGAGCGGATTCGTGCACGTGTGCGCATCTCCCACTACGTGAAAACCGAGCACGGTCGGTTCGCCGTGTTCGTCGGTGAACCGGCGGCGGCGATTGAGCAGACCGCCCATCGGCCGCACCGCGCCCATCGGCGCGAGCGGACCAGCCCGGAAGAACTGGTCCGGACCGGGCAGGAGACGACACGCGGCCTCGAAGCCGTCGGGATCGGTCAGCGCGGCACGCAGTTCGTGATCGTCGGGTCGGATCGCGAGCGTGATCGAGAGCGTGTCGGCATCACCCGGAACGCCGAGGTACTTCACGAAACCCAGATCACCACCAAGCTTCGGATCGAGTTCGGCCTCGGCCCCGTCCGGGAGCCGGTACCACCGGGAGAGGTACATCAACCCGCTCGGGTGCACGGTCTCGTCCACCGCGACCCCGTGTTCGGCCAACCAGTCGGGCACCGGACTCCGCCGACCCATGGCCGCCACGACGACATCGGCGTTCAGAACCTCTCCCCCGTCGGTGCGCACCCCGGTGATGATCGGTACCGATCCGGGCCCGCCGGTCGCCACCAGCCCGGTCGCGGTCACCCCGGTTCGGAAGGTCACGCCGGGTTCGGCGAGCGCAGCGCGGCGCAACACCCACTCGAACGTGGTGCGGCGGACGATCAGGACCGCGAGTTCGTCGTCACCGGCCTGAGGACCGCCGAGATTCGCGGTGGTCGACATGGTGTGGCCGCCCGCAGCGATGAGCGCGTCGAGCACGTCGGGGAGATGCTTGCGCAACTCCACCACGATGCGGGCCAGGAACCCGTGGGTCTGGTGTACCTGCGGCGCCCCGCGACGCTCGGAAGCGAAGGCGCGTTCGGGGTCGGCGTCGGCCGGCAGCGGATCCCGTTCGAGCACGGTCACCTGATGGCCCGCGCGTCCGAGGGCCAACGCGGTCGTGAGGCCACCGACGCCGGCGCCGATCACCACCACCCGGGACGGTTCCACGTTGTCTCCACTCGTTTCGAGCCCGCGGCGATCCCAATCGGGATGCCCTCTGGCGTCCGAACCTACGAGATGCGCACACGGCGCGAAAACCCGGGCCGGGAGGGGGTGCGGTCCGTGTTCGTCGCCACCCGTACTGCGGTGATAGGACAACCGCCCGTGACTGAGATTCCGCGCACCGCCAACGTCGTCGTCATCGGAGCCGGCATCGTCGGCAACTGCCTGGTGGGACACCTGTCCCGCCTCGGCTGGACCGACATCGTGTTGCTCGACAAGGGCCCGTTGCCGAACCCCGGCGGTTCCACCGGCCACGCGTCGAACTTCATCTTCCCGACCGATCACAACAAGGAAATGGCGATCCTCACGCTCGCCAGCCAGGCGCAGTACGAGGCGATGGGTGTGAACACCACGTGTGGCGGTATCGAGGTGGCGCGGAACCCGGAGCGACTCGAGGAGTTCAAGCGGCGGATGACCTCGGCGAAGGCCTGGGGCATCGAAGCCGAGTTACTCACCCCTGCCCAGATCAAGGAACTCGTCCCCTTCATCAACGACGACGTGATCCTCGGCGGCTTCCACAGCCCGACCGTGTCGGTCGTCGACTCGCTCCGCGCCGGCACCCTCATGCGCGAAGAAGCAGTGGCGGCGGGCCACCTCCAGGTCTTCGCCAACGTCGAGGTGGAAGACGTCGAGGTGGAAGACGGCACGGTGCGCGCGGTCGTCACCGACGGTGGGCGCATCGAGGCCGAACACGTCGTGATCGCTTGTGGGGTGTGGAGCCCGAGGATCGCGGCCATGGCGGGCGCGACGATCCCGCTCACGCCGGCAGTGCATCAGATGGCCGACGTCGGTCCGATTGACGTGCTCGTCGAGTCGGGTGTGGAGCTGGCCTACCCGATCGTCCGCGACATGGACACCTTCATGTACGAGCGCCAGTCGGCGGGTTCGATGGAGGTGGGCTCGTACGCCCACCGACCGATCTTCCACCGGCCCGACGACATCCCGTCGAACGACGAGGCCGCGCTGTCACCCACCGAGTTGCCGTTCACGGACGAGGACTTCGACGACCAGCTCGAAGACGCGCTCGAACTGATGGGCGACATCCTCGACACCGCCGAGATCCGGTACGCGATCAACGGCCTCCTCTCCCTGACTCCCGACGCGATGCCGGTGCTCGGCGAGACGATCGAGGTGCGCAATCTCTGGTCGGCCGCCGCGGTGTGGATCAAGGAGGGCCCGGGAATCGCGCAGATGGTGGCCGAGTGGATGACCTACGGGTACCCGCACGTGTGCGACGGCCACTCCTCCGACATCACACGCTTCTCCCCCCACGAGCGCACCGTGCATCACATCGAGGCCCGGTGCTCCGAGCACTTCAACAAGACGTACGGGATCGTGCACCCGCGCGAGCAGTGGGCGTCCGAGCGAGGGATGCGCCGATCGCCGTTCTTCCCGCGCGAAGAGGCACTCGGCGCCGTGTTCTTCGATGCACGCGGCTGGGAGCGGCCGCAGTGGTACGGGTCGAACGCGACGCTCTGCGACGAGTTCCCGGGCCAGTGCGAGCCGCGGGCCCACGAGTGGGACGCGCGGTGGTGGTCGCCCATCACCAACGCCGAGCACCTGGCCCTCCGGTCCCGCGTCGGCATGGTGGACCTCACCGCATTCTGCGAGTTCGACGTCACCGGACCGGGCGCGCTCGACGCGTTGCAGTACATCACCGTGAACAGCCTCAATGTGCCCGTCGGTCGCTCGGTGTACACGCCGCTGCTCACCCCCGACGGCGGGTTCCGCGGCGACCTCACGATCCTCCGCCTCGGCGAGGAGCACTTCCGGATCGTCACCGGCGCGTTCGACGGCGGCCGGGACCAGTACTGGTTCCGTAAGTACCTCCCGAGCGACGGATCGGTCACCTTCACCGACCTGTCGGGTGCGCTCTGCACCATCGGCGTGTGGGGACCGCGTGCACGGGACCTCGTGGCATCGGTGTGCGAAGCCGATCTCTCCAACGAGGCGTTCCCGTACGGGTCCGTGCAGGAGACCCTCATCGACGGGATCCCGGTGACGTTGTTCCGGATCTCGTACGTGGGCGATCTCGGATGGGAGATCTACACGAAGATGGAACACGGACTACGCCTGTGGGACACGTTGTGGGCCGCCGGCCAGGACCACGGTGTGGTGCCCGTCGGCATCGGTGTCTACGCGGTGACCGGCCGCATCGAGAAGGGCTACCGCCTCATGGGCGCCGAACTCGAGAGCGAGTACACCCCGGTCGAAGCCGGACTCGCCCGCCCGAAGGTGAAGTCCGCCGATTTCATCGGCAAGGCCGCCTATCTCGCGGCGCGCGGCGCGGAGCCCGCCGCGCACCTCTGCACGTTGTCGATGCTGTCGCACACGTCGGAGTCGGGTGTCGATCGCTACCCCACCGGCGGCAACGAACCCATCCTGACCCTCGACGGTGAGCGCATCGTCGACGCGAAAGGTCGAGTCTCCCGGGTCACGACCGCCGGCGCCGCTCCCTCGCTCGGCCAGTACCTACTCCTCGCCTACCTCCCGCCGGAACACGCGGCGGAAGGGACGGAGCTGCGCGTGATGTACATGAACGAACTCTTCCCGGTCCGCGTCGAGCGGGTCGGGAGCCGTCCGTTGTTCGATCCCGACGACGAACGTATGAAGGCCTGACCGCGCCAGCCGTACCGGTTTCGACGTCGTAGCCTGGTGGCTTCATGGCCCCGACCGCGCGCACGTTCCTCGCGAACCCCCGGCTTCGTCGGATGTTCCTGGGGTACCGCGGGCGCGCCCGCGACATGTTGCGCGACCCGCAGGCCCTCGAGGCCCTCGCGATCGAGGCGCGCAAGCAGGTCTCGAACTCACCGAGTGCACGCATCCGCGAGCTCGGTGACCAGATCAAGCGCCTGGGTCGCCTCGTGCGCGCCTACGCCAACGGTTCGTACCGCGACATCAGCGTCGGCAACATCGCGATGGTCGTCGGCGCCATCCTCTACTTCGTGACGCCACTCGACCTCGTCCCCGACGCCATCCCCGGTGCCGGCCTCCTCGACGACGCCACCGTCTTCGCCTTCGTCCTCGCCCGCCTCGACCTCGAACTCGTTCGCTTCGCGGAGTGGGAACGCCGCGACGCCGTCACTCTGCCCCTTCGCTCGCGCTCCTGATCGTCACGCGCTCCGTGGGGCTCGCTCCCGGGCTGCTCGCCTCCGCAGGCTCCGGCTCGGGAGCGGCCAGATCTACTGAGAAGCCCAAAGATCTGGCAATCGGGTTCCGGGCTGCCCATCGCTCGTCGCCCACTCCCGAACGGAGCGCAGCGGAGTGAGCTGCGAGGTAGCGAGCCCCACGGAAGCCGTGACTTTTAGGAGTGCGAGCGGACGAGCCATCAAGGAGTGCGAGCGGCAGGGCAGTATTCAAGTCTTGCGAGTTCTTGTGTGTATCAAACGCGTGCCGGCTCCGGGGGCTCGGATCAATGTCACGGCCGACGGACAGGCGGTCGACGCCGCGAACCTCGGGTTCACCATGAGTCCGCACGAGGAGTGCGCGCTCGAGGCGGGCTTGGCGTTGGTGGAGGCGCACGGCGGAACCGTGACTGCGCTCACGCTCGGCCCGACCGACGCGGAAGAGCAACTGCGCTACGCGGCGTCGCTCGGTGTCGGTTCGGTCGTCCTGATCCCGACCGACGAACTCGACTGGGATCCGCAACGTACGGCTCGGGCGATCACCGCCGCGATCACCGACCTCGAAGCTGCGGACGGCGCGTTCGACCTCGTGCTGTTCGGCAACGAGTCGGCCGACTCCGGCGGGTTCCAGGTGGGGATCCGGGTCGCGCGCGCCCAAGGACGGCCGATGGTCACCGGCGCCAAGGGACTCCGGGTCGACGGCGACGTCGCGCGGGTCCAGCGTGAGATCGACGGCGTACAGGAGGTCTACGAACTCCCCCTCCCCGCGATGATCGGCGTCAAGGAGGGCATCAACCTCCCGCGGTACCCGACGAGGAAAGGCCGGCTCGCGTCGCGCAAAGCGGTGGTGGCCAGCAGGCCGGTGACCGCCGCGTCGG
>JBBQXR010000064.1:0-11908 GCA_038209455.1 Acidimicrobiia bacterium | reverse complement strand
GGTCATCTCGCGCCGCAGCAGGGCGCGAGCAAGCTCGTCTGGCAGCCCGACGCGTACCCGGCCGAGAGCGCTCGGCGTCAGCACCTCCTGCAAGTGATGGCGGCCGACACCGTGCTCGGCAAGATCGTCGACCGGCTCAAGGCCATCGGTGCATGGGACGACTCGCTCGTCGTGGTCACCGCCGACCACGGCGTGTCGTTCCAACCCGGTGAGGGCATCCGCAGCGTCACCCAGCACAACTACGAGGACATCCTCTGGACCCCGCTGTTCTTCAAGTACCCGGGGGAACAGAAGCCGGTGGTCGACGATCGGCCGGCGCAGTCGATCGACGTGCTCCCGACGGTGGCCGATGTGATCGGCGTGAAGATCCCGTGGAAGATCGACGGCACCACGCTCCGCGGGCCGGTGCGCAAGGACTTCCCGCGCGAGTTCGACCAGACCAAGGGCAACAGCTTCTCGCCACCCGACGCGCTCGGACCGAAACCGGGGGAGCGCTACCTCAAACTCGACCCCGCCGGGTTCCAGGACGTGATCAAGAAGCAAGCCCTCCCTGCCGGTGGCGATCCGGGCCTGCGGGTGTACCGCATCGGTCCGTACGGTGGCCTCGTCGGCCAGACCGTCGCCGGTCTCCCGACCGCGCCCACCTCACATCCGTCGCAGGCACACCTCGGCGGTCCGTTGGTCGAGCAGTTCCGTGGTGGACCGGCGCCGAAGTACGACATCCTCGATCCCAAGGCCAAGAACGTTCCCTGGGCCTACATGCAGGCCATCGTCGACAACATCGACAACGACACGTGGATTGCGATCGCACTCAACGGTCGCATCGTCGGGATCGGTGAGGGGCTGCCGTTCCAGGGGACGACGAGTGGCACGCTCACCGCGATTCTCGCCCCGCAGTTGGTGACGGCGGGTCCGAACCAGTTGATGCTCTACGCGATCGATGGCAACGCGACCTCACCGACGCTCCGGCCGATCCCGGTGTACCACGGCTTCGGGGAGTAACCCGTGGTTGCCCCGACCGCGCCGACCGCGACCGTTGCTGCGGTCCATCAGAAGTTCCCCTGCATCGACGGGTTGCGCGCGATCGCGGCCGGACTCGTCCTCGTGTATCACGGCTCGGTACTCCTCGGACTGGGCGGGTTCGCACAACGCCACTGGGACGTGATCGGACTCTTCGGTCCGCTCGGGGTGTGTGTGTTCTTCGTCATCAGCGGGTTCCTGCTCTACCGCCCGTTCCTCGCGTCACTCATCGACGGCGCACCGTTCCCGGCGGTGGGAGCGTTCCTGTGGCGGCGCGGGTTCCGGATCTTCCCCGCGTACTGGGTTGCGCTCACCTTCTTCGCCGTGGTGCTCGGCCAGATCGAGATCCCGAACCTCGGCGACGGCCTCACGTTCTACGGCCTGGTCCAGAACTATCGAACCGGGTACGTCGACCGCGGGGTCGACGTGGCGTGGACCCTCGTCATCGAAGTGAGCTTCTATCTCGTGCTCCCGCTCTTCGCCTGGCTCCTCTGGCGAGTCGTGCGCCACGTCCGGTCCCGGCGCGCCATCTTCTGGACGAACGTCGCGGGGATCGCGGCGTGGTACGTGGCGGGGATGGGGGTACGCATCTGGGACATCTACTTCCGGGTCAGCCCGCTCGGTACCACCGGAGCTTGGTTCGAAGTTCCCCAGACCACTCGCTGGCTTCCCGGGTCGATGCATTGGTTCGCGGGTGGCATGGCGTTGGCGTTCGCCGCCGAGTGGTCGGCGCGTGGCGGCAACCTGCACCGGGCCCTCGCCGTGTTGGGCCGGTTCCCGACGGTCGCTTGGGCGCTTGCGGCCGCGTTCCTCGCGTGGGAGATCTCCATCGACCTCCCCTCAAACGTCTACACCGGTACTCACTTTCAGGGTTTGGTCATCACGTTCGCGACCCCGCTGTTCGCCACGTTCCTCGTCCTGCCGGCAGTCCTCGGTGACCGACCGAGCGCCATCCGTGACGTGCTGCGGTCACCGCCGGCGGCGTGGCTGGGACTCGTGTCCTACGGGATCTACCTCTGGCACCGACCGATCATGAAGGAAGTCGCGGCTCGGACCAACGGGAACGGCTCCCGCACCGGTCTGCTCTGGTTCGGGTACCGCTACGCGATCGTGATCGGGTTGACGCTGGCCGTCGCAGCGGCGAGCTTCTACCTCGTCGAGCAGCCGCTCATCCGCTGGTCGCGGCGGTTCCGCGGCTTCGGTCGACGCCGCGGCCCACTCGCACGACCGGCCGAATCGACGACGCCCGCATGAGCGTCGCACCGGCCGGGGTCTCGGACCCGGCCTCGGACCGAACCGCTGAGCCGCGCCGACCCTGGATCCGTCACGAAGCCGCCTGGGCCACGATCGTCGCTGCGATCCTCATCGCCCCGGTCGTGATCGCGATCGGGTTGATGATCACCGGTCACGGTGCCTACCGACCCGGCTTCGACAACGCGCTCATGGAACTCCGCGTGCGGGATGCGTTACACCACTTCGTGTACACGGGTCCGTATTCGCGATACGGCTGGTACCACCCGGGTCCGTTCCTCTTCTACGTCGATGCGATCGCGTACAAGCTTTCGGGGGAGAGCACGAGAGCGTTGCCGGTGGCCGCGTTGGTGATCAACGGTGTCGCACTCGGGGCAATGACTGCGATCGCGTACCGCATCGGAAGACTCCCGGCGGTGATCTGGGTGGCGCTGCCGACCGCGCTGCTCATGCGCACGCTCGGCGCCGACTTCCTGGGGAGCCCATGGAACCCCGACGTGTCGCTGCTGATGTTCTTCGTCTTCCTGCTGGCGGCGTGGGCGCTCGCGGTCGGCACCCCGCGGATGGCCTGGATCCTGGTGGTGGTCGGCAGCTTCATCGTGCAGAACCACGTCGGCTACGCCCTCCCCGTCGTCGTGATCGGCGCGACCGCGACGGTGATCCTGCTCTGGAACCGCCGACGGGCCGGCGTGAGGTTGCTGGTTGCCGATCGTGCACTCCAGCAGTGGGGACTCGTCGCCTTGGCGGTCGCGCTGTGGGCGCTCCCGATCTACGGGGATCTGGTGGCCGGGAACTCCAACCTCCGAGACGTTGCGCGCTTCGCGCTCGACGGCGGGGCTTCGATCAAGGAACCGAAAGCGGGTGCCCTCGTCGCGCTCCGTACCGTCGGTGCACAGTGGGGTCCGCGCCCGGTCTGGGCGTTGGTCGTCCGCAAGGACCTGGCGTTCAACGGGGCCTTCGCGTATTCGGAGACGCGCTGGTGGTTTCCCGTTCTCGGGCTCCTCTCGGTGGTCGGGCTCGTCGTGGCGTGGCGCCGGGCGCGCCGGATGCTCGGACCACTCGCGGTGCTCCTCGGCGTCGGGTTCGCTGTCGCAGTGGCGTCGGTCGCGTCGATGCGTGGACTCGTCTACACCTACCTGACGCAGTGGAACTCGGTCCTCGGCGCGGGGCTCGGCATCGTGGTCGTTGCCGGGCTCTGGTATCTGATCCCCGAGCGGTGGTTGCAGCCGATCGGTCCCGCGTTCCTCGCGGCGGTCCTCGTTGTTGTGGCAGTGATCGGCGTCGGTCTGGTGCAGGCCAGTGCCGACGCTCGTATCCCGTCCGACACCGTCTCGTACACGGTGGCGCAACAGCAGGCGGTCGCACACGCGATCGGTCCGCCCACGGTACGGGCCGTCGCCCACCGGAAGGGTGTGGTCGTGCTCGACACCACCCACAGCGTGCTCGAAAGTCCTGGGCTCGCGCTCGAACTCGAACGGGCAGGCATCCCGGTGCGGGTCATCGGTCGCGCGGGTTCGGTCCCATACGGACCCGACCGCCAGTGGCACTGCGGCCCGTACCGTGCCCGGATCACCGTGCTGTCGGACGACGACGTGATCGCGAAGTACCGGCCGCCCTGGCCGCGTGTGGCGCATTGGGTGGTGCCCTACACGGCGGCCGAACGGCAGCGGCAGCAGTACGTGCGGGGCCTCTGGGCGTCCCGCCCGCCGAGTCCCGAGCGGACGCTCAAACTGACGATCTACGACCTGCAACTCGATGGACCGAAGTACGAAGTCTCGGCCTACGTGTCACCCGCAGGGGTGCAGCGTTGTCGCTGATGCTCTGACGATCAGGGTGTGGTCGTGGTAGTCGTCGAGTGGGCATCGAGCACCTTCTGGATCTGTGGTGTGAGCCACTTCCATGCCTCGACTGCGCCCGGGACCGAGAGGTGCACGCCGTCGGCGAGTGGGGATGGCCTGGTGGCGCAGATGTGCGCGCCGAAGGGGATGAGCGTCACGTCCGAGTGCTGCTTCGCGAACTCGGCGTACGTGTCGTTGAGCCACTGGATCCGCCGCGGGTCGCCGAGACCGGGTGCCACCTGCGCTGCTTCGGCCGCGTTCGGGGACAGGCACGGGACGGTTAACAGGATGAGGGGAATGTGGTGCCGGTTGGTGACGCGGCGCGCACGGGCCAGTTCGCCGACGAGGTTGCGGCGGAGCGCCGATGAATACATGGCGACCCGACGGCCGTCCACCTTCCGATCCCACATGTCCCAGACGCCGTCGAGCAGCACGAGCGCCCGCGGTCGGGCAACATCGACGGCGCGGTTCCAGAACTCGGGCCAGTTCCGACAAACCGATTCGGGCGTCTGAAAATGCGGTCCCACCGCAGTTCCTCGCTCGATGCCGCACCCGACCATGGGAGCTCCTAGGACCCCCATCGGTGCATCGTGGGTGCGGTTTGCGCCGGCATCGAGACTGAACGCCATGGAGTCTCCCGCGAGGACGAGACGCGGCGACACGGGGTCGACTGCCTGGTCGAGCGCGATCTTCTGCAGCTCGAGGTAGGGCCGCGACATAGCGTCGATCGCGTTCTTGGGTCCGTGGGCAGGAGATGAAACTGCGGTGGTCGGTTTCGGATCGGCTTCGAGGTGCAACCGGGGAATCAACCAGTTGGCGACGAGATCCGCACCAGCCACGGACAGGTGGACACCATCGCTGCGGGTGACGACCCCTTTGACGCGGGTTCGGTATTGGTCGCCTGGGCACAAGAACCCGTACAGGTTGACGACATCGGCGCGGTTCGGATTGGCCGCGACGGTCTCGCTGATCACTCTGTTGGCCGCCTGGACCCGCCGGATCGAGAAAGCGCCGGGCTCGTAGCTCGTGGCCGCGTTGGCGAGTGGGCTCACACATGGGATCGTCAGTACGGTCACCTTCGCGCCGCGGTGCCCGGCCAGGGCGATCGCCGCCTCGAGTTGTCGTCGGAACGCTGCGTTCCACCCGATGCTGCCCGGACGAACGAACGTGTTCGTACCGTTCGGTTTCACGTCGAAGAGGTCCCACGCGCCCATGAGCAGGATGGTGTGGGTGGGTTTGTACGCCTTGGTGATGGCGGAAAATCCGGTTTCCCAAGGGCAGTCACCGGTGAAGTTGCTCTGGAAGGACACCTCCCCGTGGATCAGGCGGCAGCCGCCCGACCACCAGACGGCGGGCGTCAGCCCAGCATCGACGAGGCCCGGACGGAGACTGTTGGCGACCGAGTCACCGAAGAGAGCGACCCGCTTACCGACTCCGCTCCCGGCGGCCTGACTGGCATTGGTATTGGTGCTGGTGCCCGCCGGCGTGTTCGCGGTGGCGAGGATCAGGGTGGCGATGAGGGCGGTGGCGATGGCGGGGGTGGCGATGCGCCACTGCCGAGGCGTAAGCGCGCCGCGGCGGACGGGCATCTCGATGAGGTAATAGCTGGCGAGCGCGATGGTGAGCGCGACGGCCGTGCGGACCGTGAAGAGCGGCCAGCCGGTGAGGCCGATGCGCTCGGGCGTCATCACGACGTCGACGGGCCAGTGCCAGAGGTAGAGGCCATAGCTGATGAGTCCGAGGCCGCGGAGAGGCGCGAAGGAGAGCACCCGGTTGACAGGACCGCGAGTCGGGTGGGCGGTCGCCGCGATGACGAGCGCGGCCGCGATACCGGCGACCGCGAAGCCGCCTCGGTAGAGGCGCGGTGCTTGACCGTCGAGCGTGGCCCACATGACGGCGAGGACGACCACACTGATGATCGCGACGGCCTCCAGCGCGATACGGGTCAGGCGGTCCTTGGGGAATCCCCAGATCGCAACCGTGGCCGCGATGGTGATGCCGGCGAACAGGGCGAACGACCGCGTGTCGGTTCCGTAATACGCGCGGTTGGTGTTGGCCTTGCTGTAGACGGCGGCCATGAGGATGGCGGACGCCGTACCGCAGACGATCGCAGTGATGAGGACGGCGGTTGCGGTCTTGCGTTTCCACCACGCGGCCAGACCGACGAAGATCAGCGGCCAGAGCAGGTAGAACTGCTCCTCGATGGCGAGGCTCCACGTGTGTTGCAACGGCGACGGCGCGAGGAACAGGTCGAAGTAGCTCTGGTGGGCGAAGATCGCCCGCCAGTTCGCGACGTACGCGATGGTCGCGAGCGCGTCGCCCCGAATGCGGGTGAGCTCCGCAGGGTTGGCGAAGACGACGCAATACAACGCGACGCCGAGGAGCACGAGTGCGAGTGCAGGGAGCAGCCGCCGCGCGCGCCGGGCCCAGAAGTGTGAGAGCGAGACCTGGTCCGTGCGGCGCCACTCGGTCAGCAGCAGCGAGGTGATGAGATAACCCGACAGGACGAAGAAGAGGTCGACGCCGAGGTAGCCACCTTTGAGATGGCCGCCGTGGTAGAGCAGGACACCGGCCACCGCGACTCCGCGCAGCCCGTCGAGCGCGCCGATGTGCGGCATCGACACCCCTGACGGGCTCGAGGCGGTCGGCGGTGCCGGTGTCTCGGAACCGGTGCTCACGGGGACGATTCCACTGCGGTCATCACCGCTGCGTCGGGCTCCGGCTCGGGGTCATCGATCGCTTCATCGGTTGGCTCATCGACGGGGTCGTGCCGGACGAGACCGACGATCCCGTCGACAGCCAAGAGGACGACGACGAGCCACGCGGACGTTCGGAGCCGTTCGAAGAAGATCGGCCAGCCGAACGTGGCGGGGTAGTTGTGGCGGAACTGGCCCGACGTGACCCAGGTGAGGATCACGAGGACGATCACCGCGGGTGTCACTCGCAGGACGCCTCGCCATCTCGGGCTGACCAGCGCCGCGGCGGTGAGGACCGCAACCGGAAGCGCGGTCCACGGCCGGCTGAGGACCCCGGCCGCGATTCCCGCACCGATCGCGGTGACCGCGAGGGCGCCGACGCCCGGGCGGTGCCCGCCGGTACGGAAGGGATTGACCAGCGCGCGGGTTCCGATGTGCCGCGATTCTGCGACTGCGACGCGCCGACGACGAGCGCGCACCCACGAGCCGATCACGATGCCGAAGCAGGCGAGCAGGCCGAGGATCGAGAGCCCGAACGCGATGCGCATCTGATTCTGCGGGGTCCACTCGACCGTGACGCGCAGTGGTCCGGTGTGTCCGTGCGGATCGATCCGCCAACCGTTCGCGTAACCGTCGACGAGTTGGGCCGGTCCGAGGTCGTGGCCGTCGAGTGTGGCGTGCCAGCCGGCGTTGAGGCTCTGGCCGACGACCAGCCAGGTGGGTGCCGTCGCCGCGTCGACCCGGACGGTGTAGGACGTGTCGGTCTTGTGGACCACTGTCGCCTTCGGCGCCTGGCGGACCACTGCCGCGGTCGGCGTGGTCGCCGGCGTCGGGCCGCCGAGCGTGTCCGGCGCAGTGGCCGCGCCGCCGGCCGCGGAACTCAGCACCACGCGACTGAAGTCGAGACCGGTCTGGTCGTTCATCTTCCCGTAGAGCGAGTGCGTGCCGGCCGCGAGATGCAGCGATGTCGCCGGATCACACGCCTCGAATCGGATGGGACGGCCGTCGAGCGCGTCGGCGGTGGTCCCGGACAGACGAATCGGGAACGGAGTGCCGTCGACCGAGAGGAGATCGGTGATGCACGTGCTCGGCAGATCGACCGGCCGCGCGGCTTGTTGCACTCCGGGAATCCCCAGATCGACGATCGCGACGGGCAGCGTGATCACCGTCCCGAAGTTGCCGGACGGCCGCTGCTCCTTGCGGACCTGGGTGATCGTGAACCGGAGGTGGTCGCCGGTGAGCGGAGCGAACTGGAGTGGCACCGTGACCACGCCGTGATTGCCGGGCGCGATTGGGGGAAGGTCGACCGTGCGACTCTCGGTGCCCGCGTCGAGGCGGATCTGGGTCGGCACGGAGTGGCGCCCGTCCGCCTGGACCTGGAGGTTCATGTGGTCGAACGTCGTGGGCGCGGGGAGGGCGATGTCGATCGCTTCACCCACGATCTTCTTACCCACCGTCTGCCACTCGGTCGTCGGGTCGCCGTCGACCGCGGTGGACACCCGAGTGGTCGGGTCGCCGACGGTCGTCTTCTTGCCGTGCGTGACCGTGATGCCGCCGGCAGTGACGTCAGGGATCCCGAGCCGTTCGTCGATGATCTGGTCGAACGTGTTGGGACTGAGCTGCGCGGTGCCGGTGAGCGTGAAGTCACGCGCGGTCGGCAACGCGAACGCGCGCCGCAGTTCGGTCTCGTTGCGGGTCATGACGATCGCGAGGGCGTGGTTGAGTGACGATTGACCGAGGCCGCTCAGGAGGTCGTGCGGGAGGCGGATGGTCTCGACGGCGCGGATCGGGCGGTTCGGACGAGCGTCGTCGTGGAGGCCGATCTCGGCGAAGCCCACCCCGGTCTTGCGGAGTTGAGCCTTCTCACTCGGTCCGTTGCCCACTCCATTCGCCGCGGTGCCGGCGATCTGGATCTCCAGCCGGGAGAACTTCCGGGCGGGGAACGTGAGGGTCTGGCCGTGTCGGGTGCGTGACGCGCGATCGAGGGTGCGGACGATCTCGTCCTTCCCGTCGAAGCGCAGGCGGACCTTGGTGATCCACCGACCGCGATTCGGGCCGAACGGTTGCACGACATGGACGGTGCCGGTGCGGATCGGGCCATTGAGGTTGACCCGCAACGTCTCGGGTCCGACCTTGGAGAGACCCGAGGCGACCTCCCACGAGGTGAGGAGTCGGCCGTCGAGCGCGGCGGTGGGCCGCGCGTCGGGGGAGTAACCGAACGACGGGGTGCCGTAGGTGGTCGCCCGCGTGGACTTCACGCCGCTGAGATCGGTGACGGTGCGGCTCGCGTCGGTGATGTGCGGGAACACGTCGAGGCGTTGGTCGAGCAGGTCGGGTTCGAGGGGTTGCTCACCGGCCTGTTCGGTGTATCCGTAGTTGTTGCTCATCGAGGCCCAGCGCATCCCGCGCCGCCGGTTGGTGTCGGTGACCACCAGCACGCCGTGATCCCCGGCTGCGGTCTTGAGCGCGCCCGGCCGCCCTTCGTACGAGGGGGAGTAGAGGACCAGTCGACTCGCGTCGAGCAGGCCGGCGCTCGCGAGGTCGACCAGTCCTTCGCCATCACCGTCGACCACGATGGGGTCACTGGCGGTCTTGGCCCGCACGATGGCGAGTGGGTCCTTCACGCCGATGACGGCGACCGGAGCGGGCTCGGGTTGAGCGGGTTTCGCCAGGTTCCCGAAGTCGGGGTACCGCAGGACGCCGGGGATCTTCGTCCCGTAGGTCTTCGGCGCGTCGAGTCCGACCGGTGGATGGTGCGTGAAGATGTCCCACAGCGCGCGGGACGGGATCAGCGAGAAGCGGTCGGTCTGGAGGTCCATGCGCAGCAGCACGTCACCCGCGCCCATCAACCGGGCGATCGGGGCCACCGCGTTCGGGTCGAGAATGGCGCCTTGCAACCGTTGGTCGAGTGCGATCAACAGGTTCGCCGAAGCCTCGGTGCCCCAGGGAACGAGCTCGCGCGCGACGTAGTCGCGTTTCAGGATCCCGGGCTCGATCGGGTCGATGGTGTCGCCCCACCGGTAGGCCGCGAAGTCGGCGCCGGGAAGCCCGAGCACGCGCGTCGTGTGCGGTTGCCGGTCGAGGGCGCGCGCAGCCTGCGTCCAGTAGGCGGGAATGGCCTGGGGGCGTTCGAGGTACCCGCTGTAGTAGCGACCGTTCCACACGCCCGGGTTGCCGGCGATGCAGAGCACACTGATCACGACGGTCATCGCGAGTCCGACGACGGCGAGACCGCGACGCGCCAACGCGTCGAACACCGCGGAGACGGCGACCGCGAGGAGCGCGGCGAACGCGAGGACCATCAACGGCAACGCCCGCGACGTGCTGCGGAGTGCGAGGCCGGCGGTCGACCCGGTCGCCCAACTCTTGATGATCGACCCCAGCACCGTCGGGTCGTGGTACGGCGAGGCAGCGACCGCGATCGTCACCGCGATGACCGCCATGACGACGAAGAAGACCCGGTCCCGCCACCGGAGCACCGCCGCGGCCATCATCGCCAGCAGCGGGATCGCGAAACTCGCAGCGATGACGAGGGGCCGGTGGTTGAGGTCGAGGACGGCGTCGTTCCAGTAGCCCCGCCGGTCGGCGCCGTAGAAGAACCAGTATCCGAGGCCTCGCAGGATCTCGGTCGCGGTCGAGGTGGCCGACACCGATTCGATCGACTCGGTGAAGCGCAGGATGCTCAACCCGTACTTCGCCTGAATGATCAGTCCGGCGGCCCACCACAGGGAGGCCACCACCGTGAGGAGCACGGTCCGCCAGGTGAAGCGCCAGACCGCGGCCCAGTCCGTGTCCCGTCGCACCCAGAGCGCATACGGGATCCAAAGGGTGGGACCGATGAGCGCGTAGAGCAACGCGGGGAGGTTCACCGCGCCGACGAGTTGGACCGTGATCGCGATGAGGGCCGCATACCGCCAGGGACGGCCGCGCAAGCCGAGGACGACGAACGCCAGCATCCAGGGCAGGCCCGCCCACGGGCTGAGAAGCACGCTCAGGCGTGACGAGTACTGGAGGACGTACGGGGTGAAGGCGTAGGCCAGGACGCCGACGACAACGCCCGCGCCGCGCACGTCGAGTGTGCGCAGGAGGAACCGCATCCCGAGTCCGGCCGCGAAGATCAACGTGCCGAGCCACAGTCGCTGGGTCACCCAGCCCGGGACGCCGAGCACCTCCTGGAGCACCCAGTAGAACGGCCCCATCGGAAAGAGGTACCCGACGGTCTGGTGGCTGACCGTGCCGAGCCCGATGTGTGGATCCCAGAGCGAACTCGCGTCCGCCAGGAACCGGCCCGGGTCGATGGTGAGGTAGCTCTTGGTGTCGGCGACGACTCGGCCGGGACTGGTGGCGAGCACCGGGACGTAGGCGAGCATCCCCAAGATCAGGATCCCGAGTCGGTCCAGCAGCGCGGCGCGATCGGCCGACGCACGCAGACCTGCCGGGGTCGTGGGTCGAGCGGCGGTCATCGTTGGTGTTGTCCCCAGTCTTCCCGCCACCACGTTGCGCAGGGCCGAGAAGTGTACCGGTTTCCGGGGCCAATCCGGTCGCGCCGGACCGCCGTCGGACCCGGTCACCCAGGGGTGTCACACCGGCCCGGTACGGTCGCCGTTCCGGACGTCGAAGCGACCGGACCACCAACTTCCTCCACTTTCCCCGCGTCACCGCGCCGGTCCGATCGGATCGGCGCTCGGAGTTCGTCGACCCGGTCTCGGGTGGTGGAGGAGTTGGAATGATGGAGATGAATCTGGTCGTGGTGCGGGGTCCACTGTCGGGGGCGCCCGAGGTGCGGACCTTGCCGTCGGGATCGTCGGTGGGAACGCTCGGGATTCGCAGTCGGGCTGGTGATCGACCGACCTCGGTGCCGGTGACGGTGTGGGATCCGCCCGCATGGCTGAGTGAGCTCACCGAGGGCGACGACGTCATCGTGCTCGGCGCGGTCCGCCGGCGCTTCTACCGGGCCGGTGCGACCACCGGAAGCCGGGTCGACGTGGAGTCGGCGTTCATCGGCCGGGCGGGCAAGCGCCAGGTGGGGGCCGTGGCCAAGCGCCTCGAGGCCGGCCTCGAGGCGCTGCTCGGTGATGGGTGAGCGACGTCGGACCTCGGCGC